>JBEKAD010000092.1:0-11816 GCA_050018435.1 Terriglobia bacterium | reverse complement strand
GACCTGGTGCTTGACCTGGATTATTCCCCCTCCGAAGCCATCGTGGTGATTCTCTATCCCAAACAGGCCTTCCGCGACATCACCCGGACCCCCAGTTGGGTAGGCGCTTTGAATGACGGGAAGATTCGCGTTCCCGTTTCCGGCCTGACGCAAATGACCCCGACCCTGGCGCGCGTGCTGAAGCATGAGCTGACGCATTCCTTTGTCCGCCTGGTCACGCTGGGCCATTGCCCCACCTGGTTCAACGAGGGCTTGGCTCAGCTTGAGGAAGGCGCCACCACCGCCGCCCTGGGAAGCCAGTTGGCGCGAGCCCTCGCCGCCGGGAAAATTCCTGCTTATGCTTCCCTCGAAGGCTCTTTTGTAAATTTGGCCCCCGATCAGGCCGCCCTGGCTTACGCCAAGTCTTTGGCCGCGCTCGAATACCTTCGCGACGTCTTCGGCATGGGGGAAGTCCGCCGGATGTTGAGACAAATGCCTTCCTCTGATTTCAGCACCGTGCTGCAAGACGAGGTGCGGATGAGCTATTCCAACTTCGAAGAGGAAGTGGCTAACTACGTGGTGAAGAAGTACGGATCCTAAGCCGATGGGGAGACGATTTTCTCAGGGCAGGTGACTTACGAAGTTCCAAAGTAAAAAGCTTGGCCGGCGCGATTTTGTTACCCGATTAGGTGTCGGCGGATTGGCGATCGTGGCTCCAGATCTGGCCGCAGGTTCCAGGCGTGGTGATCATATTGGAGAGACTTTGGAAAACGATACCCTTCGTCTCGTTTTCGACCGCGATACCGGTTCGCTGACGGGGATTCAAAACAAGCTATCGGACGAGAGTTTGCAGGTGCACGGGGACGATTTTGGGCTTATTGCGGAGGAGTTCAGCCTGTCACCACGGAACATGCGCTTGGTATCCCTGCGGAAGACTTCGCGGGAAGCCGTGGAAGCCACGTTCAGAGCCGAAAAGATCCAAGTGGTGGCAAATTACACGCTGGGCCGGAACAATCATTTTGTGGAGAAGAAACTAGCCATCACCTCCGCTTATGCGTTTCGTTTGAAGTCGGTCGTGGTGAGCACCGTAAGTTTCTCTGGAACAGAGGTGAAATGGGCCAAGTACCCGTACCTGAAGAACGTCACGTATTTTGGGCGTTCCGGAGAAGGCGGGATATTTCTGGGCCTGGAGCTTCCGTTTGATGATTCCTCTCTAGAAGGAGATGGGACAGTAAGGTTGGGTTATCAAGCGAGTCTGAAGGTAAAGGCGCAGGAGCGGTTGGAGTCAGAGCCCGTCTATCTGGGGGTCTACAAGAGGCGTAGGGAAGAGAAGGAAGAAGCGGATCTCCCCCTGCCCGCGGAGTCGGAAGCCATGGTGGCGATGACGTCGGCCATCATGGGGCCGCCGCGTCACGGGTTGGTGCCGATGGCCTGCGGGTGGTGGTGCGAGTTTGAGCACAAGACCTATCAAACCGAGGCGCAGGTGGAAGCTGACATGCGCTCCATGGATCTTCTGGCGGAGTGCGGGGTTGACTGGGTGACTGACAGCCATCCCTGGAGTGGCGAGATCGACAAGATGAATTCCTTGGGGCAGGATGACCACTATGTGCCTGGACCTTTGGTCAAAAAGCTACTCGAATACTCACAGAAGAAGAAAGTCAAAGTCGTGTTCTGGCCCACCATGAACAACACCGATCCTTGGTGGAAGGAGAAAGGAAAGGCCTTCCGTTCGGACCGGCCGGACTGGCTTATGTATCCGGAAGGGCAGGCTGTGTCTGGCAAATTCGTTACAGGAATCGTTGTCAAGGCGTTTGTGAAGGGCAACTGCATCGCCAACCAGCCGTTTTACGATTGGCTCATGCGCATCCAGCTTGAAGCCATGCGCACAGGTTACTTTTCCGCTTGGGTGATGGATGGCGATTTCTTTGGAGGCGGGGGGATAGTGATACCTGTCAACTGCCCGTCAGGTCAGCACGACCACCTGCCGGGTGATTCCAATTATGCCTGTGAACGGGCACTGAATCGCATGATGGCCAAAATCGGTGAATCGTATCCGGACACCTTCATCGGCCCCATGTGCCGTCCCCCGATGGATTTGGGGATATGGTCAAACCGCCATGCGGATAGCATTTTTACCCTCGACGAGTTTGCATTGCCAGTGCCCCTGCCGGGGATCGGCAAGCAGCCCATCAACGTCACGATGGGCGACAAACTGCGGAGATGGTCGCGTGTCCGAGTTCACCATCACTTTTTCCCGCATTACATGGATCAACCCCTCGTGTTCGCCGCCCCCAAAAGCATGAGGGGCCCGAATTGGCCGAGCGAGAAGATCGACTACGTGATGCTGAGTGCGTTGTCTTCCTCACCCAACCAGTTGTACTACCTTCCGACCAAAGCCGGGATTCCGTCTCGGGATAAGATCGAGATCCGGAATTGGCTCGATTGGGGTAGGAAGAACATTCGCTACCTTCAGGTGCGCAAGGACCTGCCCCAATGGCCTGAGGCCGGCAAGGTGGACGGCAACGCGCACATTATCGGAGATAGGGGGCTGATATTCCTTTTCAATCCCAATCCTACGACCCTTTCGGGCAAGTTTCGGCTTGACGAGGCGAGTATCGGATTAACCGGGGGCGGGCGTTTTGAGATAGAGATGACCTATCCCGGCTCTTCAGCCAGGCCACAAGCGAGTTTTGGTGGAGAGATCACGTGGGACGTCCCGGCCCAGAGTTGCGTGGTGCTTTCTGTTACCCCCGTTGTTAGCTGACCGGGGGGTTGGCAGAGGATAACAGAGCATCAAACCTTTCAGTCCCTGCTAAAGCGTTGCCATCAACGCCGCCAATAAGGCGGCGCGTTGGGGCAGTTCGCGGAGGATGACGTGCTCGTGGCGGGCGTGGGCTCCGTCGCCGGTTCCGCCCAGGCCGTCGAGCGTAGGGATTCCCAGTGCCGCGGTAAAATTTCCGTCGGAGCCTCCTCCGGTTGCGGCTTCCTTCAACTCCAATCCCATCTGGCGGCCCAACTCGCGCGCCTTGCGGAAGAGGGCGATTGCCATCTTCCGTTCCATCGGAGGGCGGTTGACGCCGCCGGTTATTTCCAGTTTGGCCTCGGGATGAATGGGCGACAAAGCCCGCATTTTCTTTTCAATCTTCTCGCGGTCGAGAGCGGTGGGCACACGCACATCAACACGCGCCACCGCAAGTTCCGGGATGACGTTCGCGCGTGTGCCGCCCAGGATCACATCCACGTTAACGGTCAGCCCCCGCTGGGGGCGCGCCAGCTTTTCGATGCGAAGGATTTGCCGGGCCAACTCGGAAATGGCATTGACGCCTGCCGAGGGATTGATTCCCGCGTGAGCTGACCGGCCGCGCACGGTGATCTGAAACTCCCCCACCCCTTTGCGGGAGGTTTTGAGGGCCCCTTGGGCCGCGGCGGGCTCCAGCACGAGCACCGCGCGGGCGCCACGGGCCTCCGCCAGCAACTCGTCGCGAAAAGCGATGCTCGACACCTCCTCATCCGCATTCAAGAAAAAGCGCACCGGGCCGGGAGGAGTTATTCTCAAGGCGGCGAGCGCCTGTACGGCCCAGAGGCCGCAGACGATGCCGGATTTCATGTCATAAATTCCCGGCCCGTAGGCGCGCCCCTCCCGAACTTGATACGGCATCTCCGCCAATGTACCGGTTTCCCAGACGGTGTCCAAGTGGCCCAGCAGCAGGATGGGTTTCGTGCCGCGCGTTCCTTCCCAAAACTCCGCCACCACGGCCGAACCCGCCGTGGGGTGGCTTAGCAGTTGGACCTTCGCGCCCCGCTTGCTGAACTCCTGGGCAAAAAAGTTGGCCATGCGGTCAATCGCCGCTTTGTTCTGGCTGGGTGATTCGATTTCCACCGCTTGCCGCAAGCAATGCACGAGCGCGTCCAATTCCGATTCGCAGTATGCCAGCAACGCCTTGGGGTCAAGCATGTTTCCTCCTGCGCCGATTGCCTGGCGGGTCGCTTAACGGGCATGATTCTCCCGCGGCGCAAATCTTACCACGTCCTGGCGTGGGTAGGTCCGCAGCTCCCCTTCGGGGGCGTAACGGTTTTCGTAGAGGCGGGCGGAACGCGTCCCGATAAAGACGGGAGCCCGGCATGGTGTATTCAACAACGCATGCCCGCCCAAAGGCGTCCTCTACGCTTGCTGGCCGGTCCCTCGCCCAGAGGTGAAAACTCCGCCCCGGGACAATCTGTCTCTTGACAGGATGATCCAAATAGTATAGCCTACTAGTGTGCTGAAGGTTAGGCGCCGCGCTCTGGCTACGAAAGTCCCCCATCATGACGCCCTCCCGGTTCGATCCTTATCGCCGCAATGCTCAGAAACCCACGAGCCTGTGCGCCTTGCCGGGCAAGGCTCATGTGCGGAGGGGCGGTCGGCGCCAGGGCGCGTTCGCGCTTCTCCGGCGAACACGGCCTTGCTCGGCGTCCCACACGGCGCGCTCGCATGGCCAACCCGCGCTACTTTTCGCCCCGCAAGTGGCCCTTCACCGCTTGTTTGTCGAGTTCGGGAGTTGTGCAAAGACACCGCGAACCCGAGAAGTATATGAAAAGCTAGCAGGATGCTGAAAAACTCTTTTTCGGGACAAGTATATCGCTAGCCTCTCCTGAAAACGAAGGACTTACAGGTGCCGAAGTAGGGAAAAACAGGCCGCTTTTCGACTTTTTCAGCATCGTGCTAGTGTTTATCGACGAATCGGCAGGGGCAATCCGAAGTTACGGCTCAATCGGAAATAATCCTGCCGTCGTGTGGAGCGGCGCGACCCATGGTCAAGCGCCTTTTCCGAAAACTGCCCCACCACCGTCATTGACTCGACTCCCCCCGCATGTCCCCTCTTTTTGGTGTAGAATTTCCCCCGCCGTCGTAGGGTTGCCGTTGGGGCGAGACGTGCACTCGCCCCGCGACCGGGTGAGCACTAAGCTTCGGCAACTCGGCCATGGATCCTCCTGACGCGCTCGGGGCTGACCGTTGATGGCTAAGCCCGTATGGCATTCAAAGGACGACGGACCACAGACTTCCTCATGAAGAAGAAAGCAAAGAAGCGCTCGAAGCAGTTCGTGCTCATCACCGGGCTGAGCGGTTCCGGGAAGGATTCCGTTCTGAAGTCTTTTGAGGATCTCGGCTACCACTGTGTGGACAATCTTCCCATCGACCTGATTCTGAAGTTCGCCGAGATGAGCCGGCAGCCGGGCAGCCGCATTGACCGCGCCGCGGCCGTGGTCGACATCCGCGGCGGCGAGGCGCTGAGCCAGCTCCCTACGCTTTATCGCGACCTGACCCGCAACAACCTGCGGCCCTCACTGGTTTTTCTGGAAGCCTCGGACAAGGCGCTGATCCGGCGCTTTGAGGAAACGCGCCGGCCGCACCCGCTGGGACGCGACTTGCCGGTGCGCGAGGGCATCCGCCTGGAACGTATGTTGCTGAAGCCCATGCGCCAGCTTGCCAGCGTGGTGATTGATACCACGCGACTAAACGTTCATGAACTGCGCGACCTGATTCAAACCCGCTTCGGCGGCATCGCAGCGCGCCGCTCGATGCTGATTTCATCGGTCTCGTTCGGCTACCGTTTCGGCGTTCCGGCGGATGCCGATTTGGTGTTCGACGTGCGCTTTCTGCCCAATCCCAACTTTGTTCCCCGGTTGAAGAACAAGACCGGGCGCGACGTGGGCGTGCGCCGCTTCATGGACTCCTATCCGCAAACGCACGAATTCATGAGCAAGCTGATGAACTTGCTTCTGTACCTGCTGCCGCAGTACGTCCGGGAAGGAAAGAGTTATCTCACCATTGCCATTGGCTGCACGGGGGGCCGGCACCGCTCCGTCTTCTTGACAGAAGAGGTGGCAAATGCGCTGGTGCACGAAGGCTATAAGACCAAGGTTTCGCACCGGGACATCGGAAGATAGGGGTTAGGGATTAGGGATTCGGGGCTCGGGATTGGGGGTTGGGGATTCGGGGTTGGCGATTAGGGAATGGGGTTGGGGATTAAGGTTCGATTTGCCGTCCGACCTTGATCCGAAAACAACGCTCATGAAATTAGTGCTTTCCCCGAACCCCTCATCATGAATCCCCAATTCCGAATCCCGAATGGGAGTGGGTGGCAAGACTTCAACGTAAGTGCAAGTTTTTCCCTAACCCCTAACCCCTAACCCCTAACCCCTAACTCCTAACCCCGATTTCGGAGGTTCCCGTGAAAAACGTTTTGGCAATAGACATCGGCGGCACGCATTTTCGCACCGGCCTGTTTGACGAGCAGGGGCGGCGCCTCCTGGTATTGGAGGGTGACACCAACCGGGAGGCCGGGCGCGATTGGATGCTCAGCCAACTCGCCGCGCGCTGCCGCGACCTGATGGCCCAGACGGACGCACCCGTCAAGGCTTGTGGCCTCAGCTTCGGGGGACCGGTAGATTTCCGGCGCCAGAGTGTGACCTCCGTTCACTCTTCAGGATGGCAGGGTTTCGAACTGGGAAAATGGATGGAGCAAACCCTGGGTATTCCCTGCCGCCTCGACAACGATGCCAACGCCGGCGCGCTGGGTGAATACCACTATGGGGCCGGACGTGGCGCGAAGTCGATGGTCTATATCACCATCAGCACGGGCATCGGCAGCGGCATCGTTTACGAAGGCAAGCTGGTACGAGGCAAGGATTACATGGCGGGAGAAATCGGCCACATTCCGGTATCGGACTCCGGCGCACGCTGCTCCTGCGGCGGCCGAGGGTGCTTGGAATCCTTCAGCTCCGGCGGCGCCATTGAGACGCGCGCGCGGGAATGGGCGGAGCGCCGCCCGGAGCGCGTCATGCGCATGGTCGAGCTCAGTGGTGGCTCCGAAATCACTGCCAAAGGTCTAATGCAGGCGGCGGCAGAAGGTGATGTGGCCGCCACCCACATCCTCCGCGAGACGACTCGCTGGCTCGCCCGCGGCTTGCTGATGGTCATCCGCATCCTGAATCCCGACATCATCGTTCTGGGCGGGGGAGTGGCGCGGTCAGGGGTTATTCTACTTGACACCCTACATAGCTTTCTCGACGAACTCGCCTCGCCGACCATCACTTACTCCACGGAAATCGTTACGGCGGCATTGGGGAATTACTCTCCCCTTTACGGGGCTGCAGCCATGGCCCTTGACAACCCGTAAATGCGGGCTATAGTTAGTAATAAGCACTTATATTCCTGGGAAGGAATTTCCATCTAACCCAAAGCAAACAAAGGGGATAACTTCAAAGATGCCTTGCCATTGCCCGCCGCTTGTTGCTATTTTCTTGACGAACGGCCCCTCAGGTCACTAACATCTCGATTTTTGAGGGGATTAGGGGTATTTCCGCCTTGGGGGCGGGGAAGGTGTAGCGCCGACCTTTAGAGCCTGCCCTGAGCCGTGCGAAGGGTCGGCACGTGCCGGGCTGAAGCCCGCCGCTACAACAACACGGGATGACTCAAGTTCAACGCCTGCTCGGTTTCGTGCGGCCTTATAGCTTCCGCTTGTTCCTGGCGGTCTGCTTGATGGTCGTGGTAGGGGCCAGCGAGGCGGTTACCGCACTTCTTATCAAGCCGATTTTTGATCGCGTCCTCGCGCCCGACGCTGACACCTCGGGGATTGTTCTGTTTCAAATACCTTATTTCCATCACCCGGTTTACCTCCAGGAATTACTTCCCCACAGGATCCACAATGTTTGGACCGTCGTGGCCATCACCATCATCGGAGTAGCGCTCGTCAAGGGCATTTCGGAATTCCTTGCCACCTATTTCATCAATTATATTGGCCACTCCGTGGTGCGCGACCTGCGCAATCTTCTCTATTCCAAGATCATCGAGCAATCCATCTCCTTTTTCCACAAGAACCCCACCGGCCGCCTGATGTCGGCGATCACCAGCGACATCGAACGCATTCAGTTTGCCGTTTCGCAAACTGCGGCGGATATGCTGAAGCAATCGTTCACGTTGGTGGGTTTATTGGCGGTAATCTTTTACGTTGATTGGAAGCTGGCGCTCACTTCCATGGTCTTGATTCCGCTGGTGGTTTTCCCCTCGGCGAAGCTCGGACGTTACATTCGCGCCTCCAGCCGTAGCAGCCAGGATAAGATGGGGGAGCTGAACAACGTCCTTCAGGAGACCTTTTCGGGCATCCGCATCGTTAAGGCCTTCGCCATGGAACCGTTTGAAATAGAAAAGTTTAAGACCACTACGCGCCGTCTACTGAAGGTCAGTCTGCGTTGGGTGCGGGCCCAAGCCGTATCTTCGCCACTTATGGAAGTGCTGGGCGCCATCACCATCGCTGGCCTCTTGTTTTACGAACGCCGGTTAATCCTGCATCATATGCAAACGGCCGGGGGCTTCATCGCCTTCCTTTACGCCCTGCTCAAATCCTACGAGCCGGTGAAGCGGCTAACGGGCGTCAGCAACTCGTACCAACAGGCTCTCGGCGCCTCCGAGCAGGTCTTCCATTACCTGGACTCCCAACCGGAAATGGTGGACAAACCGGGGGCCCTCCGTCTGCCTCCCTTCGAGCAGGAGATTGCCTTCGAACAGGTGGAGTTCGATTACGAGGACGGGGTTCCCCTGTTACGCGACATCAACTTGCACATTGGCAAGGGCGAGGTGGTGGCGCTGGTGGGCTCCAGCGGGGCCGGTAAGACTACCCTGGCCAGCCTGATCCCGCGCTTCTTCGATGTTACCCAGGGGCGCATCACCGTGGACGGCCACGACGTTCGCGACGTCAAGCTCAATTCCCTCCGCGCCCAGATTGGCATCGTCACCCAGGAGACGATCCTTTTTAACGACACGGTCTACAACAACATCTGCTACGGCAGCCGCTTGCCCACCGAGTCGCAAGTGCGGGAAGCCGCGCGCGTGGCATTGGCGGAGGATTTCATTCAGGAAATGCCGCAGGGCTACGCTACCATCATCGGCGAGCGCGGCCAGCGCCTGTCGGGCGGGCAGCGCCAGCGCATCGCCATCGCCCGGGCTTTGCTGAAGAATCCGCCCATTCTGATTCTGGACGAGGCGACTTCCGAACTTGACACGGAATCCGAGTTGCTTGTCCAACGCGCCCTGGCCAACCTGATGGCGGGCCGCACCGTGGTGGTGATCGCCCATCGGCTCTCCACCGTGCGCCGCGCCGAGCGCATCGTGGTCATCGACCGCGGCACCATTTGTGAAATCGGAACCCATGAGGATTTGGTCAGTCGCGGAGGCATTTACCAACGCCTGCACGATTTGCAATTCGTCGATGTCGAGCCGTAAAAGACCGAAACTCGAAAATCGAAACTCGAAACTCGCCTACTCGGCATCGAATTTCGAGTTTCGATTTTCGAGTTCCGAATCTGACAACTGATAACTGAAAACTGAGAACCAACATGATCCGCAGCATGACAGGTTACAGCCGGGTGGAAGCCGAAGAGGGGGGATTCGCTCTCACGGTGAGCATCCGCGCCACCAACCATCGCTTTCTCGATGCCCAGTTGCGTCTGCCCCCCAGCCTCGAAGCCCTGGAATCGGTGGTGCGCCGTCTGCTCAAGGAGCACATTTCGCGCGGCCACGTGGAAATCTCGGTGGGATTGACCGGCGTGGGGGCCAGCGAATTGGAAATTGACCGTAAGCTCCTGGCGGCGTACCTGAAGGGGTACCAAACGCTGAAACGGGAATTCGGCGCTGCGGCGGAGCCCGACTTGATGGCCTTGCTGCGCGTCCCCGGCTTGGTGGTAACCGGCAACGGCGAGATGGCGCCGGAAGAACTCGAGCGCATCCGTCGGATGTTGGAGACTGCGGTGGCAAAGGCGCTGGCGCAGTTAAATGAAATGCGCGCCCGCGAAGGCGAGTCAATGGAACGCGACTTGCTGGCGCGGTTCGCGCGCCTGGAAGCGCTGCGCAAGAGCGTCTCCCAACTTGCGAAGAAGGCGCCGCAATACTACAAACAGCGGTTGGAAGGCCGCATTCGCGATCTGGCCGGGAGTGTAGAAATGGACGGCGGGCGCTTGGCGCAGGAGGTGGCGTACCTCGCTTCGCGCTCCGACATCGCAGAGGAGTTGACGCGCTTCCAAAGCCACCTCGACCAGGTTCGCCAACTTTTGGCCGAGAGTTCGGAAGTCGGCAAGAAGCTCGATTTTCTGCTTCAGGAGATGAATCGCGAGGCCAACACTTTGCTCTCCAAGACGACGGACGTCCCGGAAGTGGGCCTGGAGATCACCCGCCAGGCCATCGAGATGAAGACTGAAATCGAAAAACTGCGCGAGCAAGCGCAAAACATCGAGTGAAGTGATTGACGATTGCCGATTGACGATTTTCGATTGCCGATTGATGATTGCCGATTTTCGATTGACGATTGACGATTGAAGCAGAGGAAGTTCTCCATCTTCACTTCGCAAGGACGGCGGTTCGACGCATGAAATTGGTGAGGTAAACTCGCCGCTACTTTCAATCGGCAATCGAAAATCGACAATCGTCAAGCGGCAATCGGCAATCGACAATCGGCAATCGTCAATCGACAATAGGCAATCGGCAATCGAAAATCGGCAATCGGCAATCGGCAATCCCATGTCGAACGTGGCAAAGAATCGCAAAACTCCCGCAGCTCGTGGCAGCATCATCGTGATTTCGGCCCCCTCGGGCGCGGGGAAATCGACTCTGATCAAGCGGTTGATGGCCGCTTCGCCGGGCCTGTGCTTCTCGATCTCTTACACCACGCGCGCACCGCGGGTGACAGAGGAGGACGGCCGGGATTACTACTTCGTGTCACGCATGATCTTTGAACGCATGGTCAGCCGGGGCGAGTTTGTGGAATGGGCGGACGTTCACGGGCACCTCTACGGCACGGCGCATAAGCAACTGCAAGCCGCTCAGGAAGCGGGCCAGGACATCCTGCTCGATATCGACGTGCAGGGACATCAGCAGGTTCGCCAGCGGCTTCCGGAAGCCGTCAGCGTGTTCATCCTGCCACCGTCCTTTCAGGAATTGTCGCGCCGCCTTCGCGACCGCCACTCAGACGCGCCGGAAGAGATTGAACGCCGGCTGCAAACGGCACGCGAGGAAATTGCCCATTGGGCGGAGTACGATTACTTGGTGGTGAACGATCACCTGAAGGATGCCACCCAGGCGCTGCGGGCCATCGTTCGAGCCGCGCGTTTCCGCCGTCCCAGCCAGGCGGGGCGGGTGGAGAAAATTATTGGGACGTTTGGAGGATAACGTCGAATGGAAATACCTCAAAACCTGGATGGCAAATTTCGTTTCATCCTGGTCGCTGCCCGGCGTGCCCGGCAATTGCAGGCGGGGGCCAAACCCCTGATTCAGGCTCTTACGAAGAGAGCGACGCAGGTGGCGCAGCAGGAGGTCAGCGCGGGACTGGTGCCGATCGAAATCGCGCCCCCGGCGACCCTCGAGAAGAACCCCAAGAAGAAGTCGGGCAAGTAGGGAGAACAGTGACGAGTGACAAGTGACGAGTGACGTGCAAGAAGGATCAACCCTACAAAAGGGGGACCTCTTTGCTTGTCACTTGTCACTCGTCACTCGTCACTTCTTTATGCGAATTGCCTGAGGCGTCTCGTCGCGAACCGCGTGCTCGACCAAGTCGTGAAGATTCGCAAGAAGTTCCTTGGTGATTCACGCGAAGACGGGAAGCCGTCAAGTAGTGACAAGTGACGAGAGGCGAGTGACAAGTGACGAGTCCGCGGTGATTTGGATGTACAACCCTCCCCCCCTTGGGGGGAGCTGATCGTGTCCCACATCTTTTGCTGGACACCGGGGGTGCTGATGCTGCTGATGCCCAATCGAGCCCCAAAGGGGCGAACTACCTCAGCCCAGGCCAACGGCCTGGGTCCGAGAA
>JBEKAD010000091.1:0-11832 GCA_050018435.1 Terriglobia bacterium | reverse complement strand
TTCCCTTTCCGTAGGTTTCACCTACGGCTACTCACGTTATCCCGCTTCGCGGGACACGAGAATTATCGGGAAGACCTTGTAACGGCGGAGCTGAAGCCCCGCCCTTCCAAGAACGTGGTGAGAAATCCGGACTAAATCATCGAGTGAGGAAACCATTATGAAACAACAAAACATGACGCGCCGGGAAATGCTCAGCGCCTTAACCGTGGGAGGGATTGCCCTACGAGTGGCACAAATCAAGGCGGCGGCGCCTGGATTCAAGATCGGTGCGTGCGACTGGACGATTGGGAAGCGAGCGGACCCTGCCGCGCTGGAAGTCGCTAAGAAAATTGGACTCGATGGCGTGATGGTCGACATGGGCAGCCTCAAGGATGACTTGCCCCTGCGCCGCCCGGAAGTTCAGAAGAGCTATCGGGAAGCGGCAAGGCAGACCGGAGTGGCAGTTTCTTCCATCGCACTATGTTTGCTCAATGAAATCCCCCTGAAGAGCGACCCCCGCGCCGAACAATGGGTTGCCGACAGCGTGGATGTGTGCAAGGCGATGCACCTCAAAGTGGTGCTGGTGCCGTTTTTTGGAAAGGGTGACTTGAAGGGCGACAAGGCAGGGACCGATGCCGTGGTTGCGGCTTTTAAGCGTGTGGCCCCCAAGGCGGAAAAGGCGGGAGTGATCCTGGGGGTTGAAAGCTGGCTCAGCGCGGATCAACACGTGGAGATTCTCAACCGTGTGGGTTCCCCCGCCGTACGGGTGTATTACGACATGGGCAATTCGCAGAAAGCGGGCTGGGACGTTTGCAAAGAGATTCGCTTCCTGGGCAAGCGCATCTGCGAATTCCACGCCAAGGACTACGACGACCTCTATGGCAAAGGTACGATGAACTTTCCCGCGGTTCGCAAGGCCATGGATGACATCGGCTACCGCGGTTGGATGCAGATTGAAGGCGTCAAGACGCCGTTGGGCGTCGAAGAAAGTGTGCGCTATGACCTGAATTACTTGCGCGGCATTTTTCCGCGCACCGTGTGAAGGGGGTGTGCCCGCGGAGACGCTATTATGATGTTGGGGATGGGGAGATAGTTCATGCGGCGAGTGGTCCTGCTGATTGGGTTGGTTATTGTGGGTCTGTTCCTGATCGTTAAGCCGCCCTTGCTGTTGAAAGCGGGAAGGGACGGTGGCGCAGTGGAGTTGGCCGCGCCAGCGGGGGACCGGCCGACCCACATTAATCCGTCGGGCGAAACCATTTTGCCTAACGGGCGATTAATTACGCCGGAAGGTGTGCAAGTCACCGTGGAGCCGCATCCTTACGGGATGGCGCTCAGCCCCGACGGAAATTTGCTGGTGACGGCCAACACCGGGACCTGGCCCTTTTCCCTTTCCATCATCAGCGCGCTGGCCAGCAACGCGCCCGAGGTGCAGCAGATTCCTCCCGACTACCCACCCAAGCATTCCGAGGTGGAGCCCTCCAGCGTTTACATGGGACTCGCCATCGCCGGGGACAACCGGACGGTTTATGTCTCAGAAGGCGATACTGGAAACATTGATGTTTACGATCTGCAAAATGGCCTGCGGTCCCAAGTCATTGCTTTCGACGGTGATTTTAGCGGCAAGACGTATCACCACAGCTTTACCGGGGCGTTGGCGCTTTCGCCGGATGGAAAGGTTCTATATGCTCTGGACCTTGCGCACTTCGAACTGGTGGGCATTGACACACGCGGGGGAAGTATCCGTTGGCGGGTCGGTGTCGGGAGGCTGCCCTTTGCCGTGGCCGTGAGCCCCGGGGGCGGCCAGATCTACGTCTCCAACGTCGGTACGTACCGCTATTCGGTGGTGCCGGGATTTGATCTTGAGCGGGCGGGGGAGACCGGGCTGGATTTTCCGCCTTTCGCCACGGGGTCCTACATGGCGATACGGGGCACAACGATCGGGGGGAAAATAATACCCGGCCTCGGCGATCCGAATGTGCCCGAATCAAATTCGGTCTTTATACTTGACGCACACGGCATAACGCCGACGGTCGAGGCACGCATCCGCACGGGCTTGGCGATCGGGCGCGGGTCCGTGGGTGGGTCGAGCCCCGGAGCAGTCGTAGCCGGGCATGACCGCGTCTATGTTTCGAACTCCGCGCAGGACAGCATCAGTATTCTGGACACGGGGAGGAACCGTCTCATTACCACCACCCGGCTGGAGCCCGCTCCGGGCGTCGGCGGTTTGCGCGGGGTTTTGCCCTTCGGCCTCGCGCTCAGCCCGGACGAATCGCGCTTGTACATTGCCTGCGCGGGAATCAACGCGGTCGCGGTGTTCGATACCGGGCGCCATGCGGTGCTCGGCTATATGCCCACGGGCTGGTTTCCGGCGCGAGTCGCGGTGAGCAAAGACGGGCTCACCCTCTATGTGGCCAACGCCAAGGGGTACGGTTCCGGACCCAATGGCGGCGCGGGTTTCCAAGAAGGCCCGGAGGGAGATTACATCGGCGACATCATGAAGGGGACGGTCTCCATCATCCCCGTGCCGCCGGACGGCGATCTGGCCGGTCTGACGGCCAGGGTCCTTCGCAACAACGGTTTTATCTCTGGCGGAGAACGAAAGCAACGGCCTGCGGACTTTCCCATTCCCCCCGGCATACCCATCTCGCGCCTTCGCCACGTCGTGCTCATCGTCAAAGAGAATCGCACCTTTGACGAAGTCTTTGGCGACATCCGCACGATTGGCGGCGAGCCAGTGAACGGCGATCCGGCTCTGGCGCGTTGGGGAGTGGATGCCGAAGTTGAGGAAGACGAGCAGCACACCTTGGAGCACTTGCGGGTCACGCCCAACCACCACGCGCTCGCTGAGCGCTTCGGCCTGAGCGATAACTACTATGTGGATTCGGACGTTTCCGTTGACGGGCACCACTGGCTGGTGGATAGCTACCCCAACGAATGGGTGGAGACCACTTGGCCTCCCGCTTACGGGGGACGCTCACATATGTATTACGACGATGACGCTCCGGGCCGCATGAGCCTGGGAATTGATTCCTCTTTGCACCCGGAGGACTACCTCGAAGCAGGGTCGCTGTGGGATCATCTGGCGCGCCATGGCAAGAGTTTCCGGAATTACGGCGAGGGGCTCTCCGGCGAGATCGAGGAGGGATATGAGCCCACGGGTTTGCGGCTGGGAGTGAACGCCCCCGTGCCGGGACCGCTTTACGCGAACACTTCACGAACTTATCCGATGTTCAACACGTCGATTCCGGACCAGTACCGGTTCGAGCAATTCAAGAAAGAGTTTGAGGAACGCTATGTGAGCGGGAAGCTGCCGCTCCCGCAGTTCATCTATATCTGGCTGCCCAATGACCACACGGCGAAGCCGCGGCCGGAGGACGGCTACTCCTTTCGCGCGTCGTACGTCGCCGATAATGACCTCGCGCTGGGCAAGCTCATCGACCTTTTCTCCCATAGCAAGTTCTGGCCGGAGATGGCCGTCTTCATCACCGAAGACGATGCGCAGAATGGGCGTGACCATATTGATGCCCACCGCAGTGTGCTGCTGGTTGTCAGTCCCTTTTCCCGCCGGGGAGTTTCCCACACCCATACCAGCATGCTGAGCATTCTCAAAACCCTGGAGCGCATCCTCGGCCTTCCGCCGCTCAACCAATTTGACGCCGCGGCCACGGACCTTTCCGATTGCTTCACCGATGTCCCGGATGTTTCACCTTACGAGGTGTTGCCTTCCGACGCGCGCATCTTTGATCCCAGCAAAGCGCGCGACCCGCTTTACAGCCTGCGTAGAGGGAAACCACTGCCTCCCTCGGAGCCGCTCGATGATCCGGCGCGGATACGCCGCGAGATGAACGGAGGGCGCTAGTGCGCTGTGCGGCTCACCTCACCGCCAAAACCTACTTGCCCGCCGGGTGTTGCTCTAGGCTGGACGCAGGCTGATAAGATTCTCCACAATGTCCGGCGTATTGCGACGATCCGCCCGCGGTAAAGGTCCGAGCAATGGCCAAAAGCGGGTCCGAATCAAGCAGTGACAAATTCCACATCACAACGCCATCCGAGTATCGGCAACCATTCTCGAGGGTTCTGCGGAAAAGGTCAGTGCTTGGTTCACCCTCTGGATGCCAGGAGGTGGAGTGGGCGTATACGCCCGCATAGATGGGGAATCGACCGTTCACCGCCAGCCTGCTATTCTCCAGGAAAGATGTGTGCCCCACCGAAGTTTCCAGGTTGACCCACCAAAGCCAAACCCCATCCACGCAGCCCGTCACCCGGTCCGCCAATGCGGTGTCAAGGTCATAAGCCGTGGGGATCGCCAAGAACTGCGGGTTGATGTCCTGCTTGTCCCGATAGAGTTCGCACACATAATCGCGTGTGAAGGTCTTGGGGCTGATGCCTTGGACCATGTCATCGATGTTGACACCGCGCAGGTGGGGGTAACGCAAGGAAAGCTTCGCGAGGACTTTGAACCAGGTCACGTAATCCGTCGCGTAGGGCAGGGAATTCCCTCCTTCGCTGGGAGGGATCAATACGGCCCAGGTATCAATCCCGGCTTTATCTGCGGCTGCCACCAACTGCTGGAAGTCCCACCAACCATAAGGGGGCTTGGCCGCAATGGGCATGGCCTGGCATCCGAATCCGTTCTTTTGCAGTGACTCAATCGTGCGCTGCACATTAAGAGTGTGGTCGGGGTTCTCAACTGGGGACAACCACACACAGGGGGCATTCCCCATCGCGTTTTGCGGGTTTCCCGCCGGTCCTTCCGCAAAGAGACGGGTGGAGTCCATCGGAAATAAACCGATGATGATCGCTGTCATGCAAAGCGCCACTCCGGTAACGAGCTTGGGAAGCGGCATGGGTTTTCTCCTTAGGCAAAGTAAGAATGCAATGGCCTTGCGATAGCTGGAAATCTCTGCGGGGCTCTGCGGCGCCCGATCTTCATCGCGGCTCCGCGGAGCCTTGATCGATCTTCGTTTCATGCGCGGCCTGGGGCATGGAAGATAGCTCGCAGGTTTGCTTGCTTCAGCACTTGGGGGTTTACGATGTTCTCCGGGCGTGTGCCGCAGAGCACCGCAGCCATTTGCTTGGCCTTCTCTATCTCCAGGTCCTTCCACGCGTAGTCGCTGATGAGCACTCTTCGCGGCATGGCCAACGCACTATATCATTATCCGATTCGCCCGCAAGAGCCGTGAGATCAAGGGGAGGATTTCCAGACGCCGACGGGCGACGGCATGGCTGGAATCGCCAATTGAAATAGAGTTCATGTGTAAATCCATGCGAAGTCGTGCTAAATTGCCGCTGTCGGAAAGCTGTCAATGGCATCACACCGACTGGAACAGTGGGGCGGGCGGCAGAGAATTTTGCCTGAGGTACGAGAGGACAAGTTTCAAGACCCAGGCCAGAAGTTTGGCGGGAGGTTCTCCATGTCATTTTCCATTTTGATTCGTCTTCGAGTGGGGGTCGGTTTGGCCCTCTTCGTCATACTCATGAATTGCGGATGGCTATCCGCCAGCCAGGACTTCGACGTCGTGGTGTACGGCGCGACGCCGGCGGGTGTGATGGCGGCGGTGGCGGCGGCGCGCCAGGGGCTCTCCGTGGCCTTGCTTGAGCCCACCGCCCACCTCGGTGGTATGGCGACCGGCGGTTTGAGCCGCACGGATGTGGGCAGGCAGGAGGTTATTGGGGGATTGCCTCTGGAGTTCTATTGGCGCGCCGGGCAGTACTACGGCATGGACCGGCACGGGCAAGAGGTCTCCTGGCAGCCGGAACCGCACATTGCTCTTTCGATCATGAAGCAAATGCTCGAAGGCAGCCACGCTATGGTCCTCCTGCGTCAGCGGTTGCTGGAGAGGAGAGGGGTCATCAAAAGCGGTACCCGCATCACGGAGATTTCCATGGAGAATGGGGCGTCCTTTAAGGCCAAGGTCTTTATTGACGCCACCTATGAAGGCGACCTGATGGCCCAGGCCGGAGTCTCCTACACCTGGGGGCGCGAGGGTATCTCACAATATGGTGAGCCGCTTGCCGGGGTGCGCGCGGAGACCCCAGGCCATCAGTTCAAAGTCAAACTTTCAGCCTATGATTCCAACGGGAAGCTTCTACCGGAGATTTATTCCGGCGCTATGGGAATACCGGGCTCCGCTGATAAAAAGGTGCAGGCGTATAACTTCCGGCTCTGTTTTTCCACGGACCCGGCGAACCAAACGCCGTTCCCTAGGCCCGAGGGGTACAATCCGGAGCGCTATGAATTGCTGGCGCGGCTGTTGAATGCGCGCACCGAACAGGAAGGCCACGCCCCGGCGCTGAGGTCGGTGCTTCTGATTGGGCGTCTCCCCAACAACAAAGCGGACATGAACAACAATGGAGCTTTCTCGACCGATTACATGGGCGGAAGTTGGGCGTACGCGGAAGCAAGTTACGCCGAGCGCGCGAAGATCTGGCAAGCGCATTACGACTATACCGCAGGGTTTCTATACTTTCTGGCTCATGATCCGCAAGTTCCGAAACCGTTGCAGAATGAAATGAACCAGTGGGGCTTAGCGAAGGATGAATTCATTGACACGGCGAATTGGCCGCCGCAACTCTACGTTCGCGAAGCGCGCCGAATGATCGGCGAGTATGTGATGACTCAGAAGGATGTCCAGACGGAGGTTTCGAAACCCGACCCTATTGGCATGGGTTCCTACGGCATTGATTCGCATAATATCCAGCGCGTGGTTAGCAAGGAGGGCTTCGTCATCAACGAGGGGGACACGGAGGTCCCAGCCCAACCTTACCAGATTTCCTATCGGATCCTTGTGCCCAAACGCCAGGAAGTTCAAAACCTGCTGGTTCCAGTTTGCGTTTCTGCCAGCCACATCGCGTATGGAACTCTTCGCATGGAGCCGCAGTACATGAGCATGGGACAGGCGGCGGGAGTTGCCGCAAAGTTGGCGATCGCGAACCATCTAGCGGTTCAGGACATTGACACAAAGGAATTGACGAAGACACTTAAGGAAGTAGGTGTTGTATTGGAATACGTGCCATCGAGCCAAGCGCCGATCCTCCAGTTCTTTCGCAGGATGCTTCCGGCGAATCTCTTGCCCTGACCGGAGGCTTTCAATTTGCGATTCCAGTGTCGCCAATGACCACGCGACTACGTTTACCTGATCGCGGCGCTGCCCGGGATTCGGTGGGTTCCCAGCAAGCCGGCGGCGCGTTGGTATTATTTCCCCATGCAAATGCATAAAAAGATCGGTTGGGTTCTTATTGCCGCAGTCGGGAGTGTGAGCCTCGGTGTAATCGCAGTTTCCCGCGGCGAACCCATCAATGCTGTGTGGCTGTTGGCTGCCGCGGCGTGCGTATACGCGCTTGGTTATCGCTTTTACAGCCGTTGGATGGCCTATCGTATTCTGGAGCTGGATGAGAATCGTGCCACCCCCGCCGAGCGTCTGGATGACGGCCGCGACTTCGTTCCCACCAACAAGTGGGTTGTCCTCGGTCACCACTTTTCGGCTATTGCCGGCCCCGGCCCTCTGGTGGGCCCCGTTCTGGCCGCGCAATTTGGCTATCTGCCGGGCACGCTCTGGATTGTCATCGGCGGCGTACTGGGTGGAGCCGTACACGATTTCGTCACCTTGTTTTGCTCAGTTCGCCGCGATGGAAAATCGTTGGGCCAGATGGCCAAGGAAGAAATCAGCGAGTTGGGCGGCTTCGCGGCGTTCGCAGGAGTGCTGTTCATCACGATCATCCTGATTGCGGTCATCGGCTTGGTGGTAGTTAATGCTTTAAAGGGTAGTCCTTGGGGCGTTTTCACCATTGTTATGACGATCCCCATCGCCATCCTGATGGGGCTGTACATCCGCTACCTGCGGCCAAGCGGCGTCATGGAATCGTCCTTGCTCGGCTTTGTGCTGGTGGCAGCGGCGGTCATCGGCGGCAAGTATGTGGCGGAGTCTCCAACGCTTGCTCCCTACTTCAACTTCAGCGCTCCTACCCTGGCGTGGCTGATTATCACTTACGGATTTGTCGCTTCCGTCCTTCCCATCTGGTTCTTGCTTGCGCCGCGCGGTTACTTGAGCACGTTCGTCAAGGTGGGAACGATTCTCGCACTGGCCGTGGGCATACTGGCGGCGCGCCCCAGCATGTTGTTGCCTCCTCTTACCCGATTCACGGACGGCACGGGCCCCATTTTTGCGGGCAAGGTTTTCCCCTTCTGTTTCATCACCATTGCCTGTGGTGCCATTTCAGGGTTTCACTCCCTCATCTGCTGCGGGACGACCCCCAAACTGCTGGGTAAGGAAACCCAGGCACGCATGGTCGGCTATGGCAGCATGCTGATGGAGTCATTTGTGGCGGTCATGGCCATGGTGGCGGCAGCGGTGCTTCGTCCCGGTGTATATTTCGCGATCAACAGTCCCGCCGGCGTTGTCGGCGCGCTTCCGGAAAAGGCGGTGGCCACGATTTCGTCATGGGGCTTTCCAGTGGCCGCGCAGCAGATGGCTGTACTGGCACAAAGAATGGGCGAGCACACACTCTTCAATCGAACCGGCGGTGCGCCGTCTTTGGCGGTCGGTATGGCGGACATCTTCTCTTCGGTGCTAGGGAGTTCGGCGCTGATGGGCGTCTGGTACCACTTCGCCATCATGTTTGAAGCCCTCTTCATTCTAACGCTCCTCGACGCCGGTACACGCGTAGGCCGCTTTATGCTGCAAGACTTGCTCGGACATTTCTGGAAACCGATGGGCAAGACCAGTTGGTATCCCAGCGTTTTCTTCTCGAGTGCCCTTATTGTCGCCGCATGGGGTTATTTTCTCTATCAAGGGGTCGTGGACCCATTGGGAGGTATTAATAGTCTCTGGCCGCTGTTTGGAATCGCCAATCAAGCCCTGGCCGCGATTTCCTTGTGCGTGGGTACCACGATTCTCATCAAGATGCGCAAGGCACGCTGGTGCTGGGTGACTCTTACGACGCTGGCTTGGCTGCTCGCGGTCACCCTGACTGCCAGCGTTGAGAAGATCTGGCATCCTGACCCGCGATTGGGTTTCTTGGCCCACGCCCGATATCTATCTGGCCAGCTCGCTGCGGGGGGCATCGAAGTTGCGAAAGTTGCGGAAACCCACCGGCTGATCTTCAACGACCGCCTCGATGCCAGCGTCACTGCCGGGCTGATGCTCTTAACGATTGGTATCTTGGTCGAATCGGGACGCCATTGGTGGCTTTACGTCGCCGGCAAGCGTGAGCCCGTCCTTAAGGAAGCCCCCGTGGAACTTTCTCGAATCGTGGAGTGAGATGAATCGCGATGAGACCCGGCGGGCCGGATGGTGTTCCACCTTTCCGAGAGGAGGAAGGCGGCCGCAGATCGTCGCGACAGCCTAAAGGGATCAGGATGACAGGGACATCAGAGCAGCTTTGAATTACAATCAGGGAGCATTTATCTGCAATCTTCAAAGTTGTGGGAATCAAGCTTGTGCTGCTCTGCTTTTCATATATCATGCGCCGCCGCTATCATGTGCCGTCGCCGACCCGGTTCTCGGCGTAGCGATGAGGAGGAGAGATGGGTGCGAAACAAGCCCGACCCTATTTCTTGGCCTTGTGTTTAATGGGGGTGTCGTCGTGGCTGCCGGCACAGACGCCCCCCGAGGTTACAGGGGAGAATCCACCTTCAGAAACGCTTCACATCAGCCTGAATGGCCCATGGAAGCTCTTCTATTTTCCCCAGGGCAAGTTTCAGATCACCAATCCCGACCAATTGAAGACCCACGGATTGACGCCGATGGAAGCCTCGGTGCCCGGCGAGACGGCGCTGGATTTGTCGCGCCAGGGAGTGTTGCCCGCCGACCTGTTCTTTGGCGAGAACATTAAGAAGCTGAAACCCTACGAACTGTATGAGTGGTGGTACCAGCGCGAGTTTCCGACGCCGGCGGGCATCGCCGGACGCCGGCTGGAACTGCGCTTTCATGGCGTGGACTGCCTCGCCACCTATTGGCTGAACGGCAAGCCGCTGGGGGAATCGCAGGACTCGATGATTGAGTACCGCTTCGATGTGACGGGGAAGCTGAATGCGACGGCGCCCAACGTGCTCACGGTGAGGCTGCGGTCGCCCATCATCGAAGCCGCGGGCAAGAAATATGATCCCGCGTACACGGTCATCGCGCTCGACACCAATCAGGAGGCCAACTGGATTCGGCGGCCCGCTCATAGCTACGGATGGGACATCATGCCGCGCGCCGTGACAGCAGGCTTGTGGCGCCCGGTCGAACTGGTGGTCCATGCCCCACAAGAAATCACCGACATGTATTTTACGACGTTGGAAGTGGAGGGGAATCGCGCCAAGCTGATTGTGACATATGAACTGGCGACGGAGCTCGAACTCATTCCGCAACTGCGGCTGCGGCTGGTGGCGCGGTGCGGCGATTCCACCTTTACTCACATCCACAAAGTGCAGTTTCCGGTGGGGCGGATGGAGATCGAGGTCGAGAACCCGAAGCTGTGGTGGCCGCGGGGCTATGGCGATGCGAACCTCTATAAGGTTACTACCCAACTCCTCCAGGATGACGTAGGGCCGAGCGGCGCTCGGCCCGTGGGGCGGACGCCGTCCGCCCCTACATCAACCAAGGTGGTGGCCACGCGCGAGGACTCCATCGGCATCCGCAAGGTCGATTTGATTCGCACCGAGATCACGACCATGGAAAAGCCCGGCCAGTTCATGTTCAAGGTGAACGGCGTGCCGATTTTGGTGAAGGGCTCGAACTGGGTGCCGGCTGACGCGTTCCACAGCCGCGACGCGGGACGCTACGAGAAAATCCTGGCACTCTTCGTCGACCTGAAGTGCAACTTCCTGCGAAGCTGGGGAGGGAACGTTTACGAAGACGACGCGTTCTTCAATATCTGCGATCGCAACGGAATCATGGTGTGGCAGGACTTCGCCATGGCCGATGCGGTTTATCCCCTCACGGAGGATTTCCTCGACCTCATCCGGCAAGAAGCCGTTTCCGTGGTCAGCAAGCTGCGCAATCATCCCTCCCTGGCCCTCTGGGCGGGCGACAACGAGGTGGATGGAGCTTACTTGTTCCACGGCTTGGATCCGGCGCACAACAAGATCAATCGCGAGGTTCTGCCCGAGGTGGTCTTTCGCTGCGATCCTTACCGGCCGTATCTGCCCAGCTCGCCCTACATTTCGCCGGAAGTGGCGGCGACGGGGAATCACAAATTGATGCCCGAAGAACACCTGTGGGGAGCGCGGGATTATTTCAAGAGCACTTATTACACCGAGCATACGGCGGAGTTTGTAAGCGAGATCGGTTATAACGGCTGCCCGGGCCTTTCCTCGCTCAAACGGTTCATCGACGAGCAACACCTGTGGCCCTGGCAGAACAATCCGCAATGGATTCTCCACTCCTCCAGCACGGTTGGAGATCCTTACCAGAACCTCGTGCTGGCGAACGAGGCAACGGAATTATTCGGGACGGTTCCGAATAAAATAGAAGACTTCATCATGGCCACACAGATAACCCAGGCGGAAGCGAAGAAGTTCTTCATTGAAATGACACGCCTGAAAAAGTGGCAGAGCACCGGAATAGTTTGGTGGAACGTCATGGATGGCTGGCCGCTGCTGAATGCGTCGGTGGTGGATTACTTCTTCAATAAGAAGCTTGCCTATTACTACATCCGGCGCGTGCAGGAGCCGGTCGTGGTCATGGTGGATGAGCCCAAGAACTGGCACTGCCGTGTCGTTGTGGGAGATGATTCACGGGAAGATGCTGCCGGCCATTACCGCGTCTGGGACGCGGATTCCGGCGAAACTTTGCTGGAAGGGGATTATGCCGTCAAGGCCAATGAAAACCTGGAAGTCGGCCAAATCCCGGTCTTTCATTCCGGCAA
>JBEKAD010000090.1:0-11844 GCA_050018435.1 Terriglobia bacterium | reverse complement strand
GAGGCGTTGGTAGCGATGTTCAGAGTTGCCGTACGAGTCCCGGCGGCAGCAGGGGCGAAGGACACGATCATGCCGCAACTCGTCCCGGCAGTAAGCGATCCTCCGCACTGGTTCTGCAAAGAGAAATCCCCGGCGTTCGGCCCTGACACTGTAACGCCGCTAATGGTGAGCGTCGCGTTGCCTGGGTTACTCAGAGTTAATGACTGGTTGCTGCTGGCGCTTCCAACCATCTGGCTTGCGAAGCTCACACTCGACGGCGACACCGAAGCCACAGGCGCGGTGCCTGTGCCGGTGACCGCTACGACCTGGGGGCTGCCCGCCGCATCGGTAGTGATGGTAACGACTGCGTTCCGAGTCCCTGCCGCGGCCGGGCTAAAGATTACACTCATGCCGCAACTTTGCCCCGGATTGAGTGATCCTCCGCAACCATTCTGCATGGAGAAATCCGCGCTGTTAGGCCCAGTCAGGGTAGCGCCGACGATCGTCAGCACGGCATTGCCCGGGTTGCTGAGCGAAACGGACTGGGCGCTGCTGAAAGTCCCCACCATTTGGCCGACAAAAGTTAGGTTTGACGCCGACAACGAGGCCATTGGCGCGGCGCCTGTCCCGGTGAGCGCCACGGACTGGGGGCTATCCACCCCGTTGTCCGTAATATTCACCGCGCCCACCATGATTCCCGTCGCGGTGGGTGCGAAGCTCACGGAAATCGTGCAACTTGTGCCGACGCCGAGCGACGCGGGACAATTGTTGGTCACGGAAAAATCGCCCGTCGCGTCAATGCTGCTGATTTGGAGAGGAGCATTCCCGGAATTATTCAAAGTCAAGCTTTGCGGCGAGCTGGTGGTGTTCACGCGTTGGTTACCGAAAGCAAGACTTGAAGTGGAGGGGCCCGCGACGGGCTTGGCCACGCCCGTTCCACTCAAACTCACCGTTTGCGGGCTCGAGAGCGCGTTGTCGGCGATGGTCAGAACCCCCGTACGAGTTCCCGCCGCCGTGGGAGCGAAGGTCACGGAGATGGTGCATTGCGCGCCCGCGGCGAGACTCGGTACGCAGTTGTCCGTTTCCGCGAAGTCTCCACTGGCGGTGACGCTTACACTCAGGGCCGCGCCGCCGGAATTCAACAGCGTCACAGTGGCCCCCGCGCTGGTGGTTCCAACATTCTGCGGAGCGAAGCTCAAAGTGGTAGGCGAAACACAGGCCGCCGGCTCGCCGATCCCTATGCCGTGGACCGGCACTTTTTGCGAGTTACCGGAAGCGTTATCACTAATCGTCAGGACGCCGCTCGCGTCGCCGCTCGCCGTGGGCGAGAAGAATACGCTCAAAGCGCAACTTGACCCCGGCGCAAGAGTTGCGGGACAGTCATTCGCAACGCTGAATGCGTCACTGGCAGTGGCACCCGAGATCGCGAGCGGCGCGCCGCTCGGGTTGCTTATGGTAACGGTGGCTGGCGCGCTGGTAGTGCCCACTCCTTGCCCGCCAAAGTCCAACTTGGCCGGATAAAGCGCGACCACTGGCGCGTTTAGTGCCACGAACACGGCATTTGGCCCCACTGACGCGGCCGCAAGGTCAAGCCCGCCGTCGCCATCGAAATCACCAGCCACCCAGCCGCGCTCGGACTTGCCCACCGGAATGTCAACGGCCGGCAGGAAAGTCCCGTCACCGTTACCCACCAGGATGGATACCGCGTTGTTCGATTTTCCCACCAGCAGATCGAGCTTGCCATCTCCGTTGAAATCACCCACCAGGATGGAGTCCAGGTTGGTAATGGAGTCCACCGGGCAGGACACACCCGGCTGAAACGTGCCATCACCTTTGCCGAGGAGAACCACAACGGAGTCGGGAGTGGTCACGGCCAGATCCGGTTTGCCATCGTTGTTGAAGTCTCCCACGGCAATCGCTTTGGCGCCGTTGGTGATGGGGTAGTCGGTTCGCGGCCCAAACGTTCCAGCCCCCCGCCCTGGGATAATGGATATCCCGGCGCTATACGCCACTGCCAGATCCATCGTGCCGTTGCCGTCAAAGTCGGCAGCCACGGCCTGCGTCGGCCCGGTCCCCGTGACGAGCGTGCCACCACTGAGAAACGTGCCGTCACCTTTACCCAGGAACACCGAAACGCTGTCGCTGGAGCCGAAGCCATTGTTCACGACGGCCAAGTCCGGGATGCCATCGCCATTGAGGTCAGCCACGGTTACCGCTACGGGAATATTGCCGGTGCTGTAATCGAGGCGGGGCTGAAAAGTTCCGTCACCATTTCCCAGGAATACCGAAACTGAACCACTTGTGCAGGGCAAGGACGTGCACGTCTGATTCACCACGGCCAAGTCCAGCTTGCCGTCCCGATTGAAATCTCCCACCACCGCCGCCACGGGCACGGGCCCGCTGGGGGACGCGGCGCCAATGGCAAACGTGCCGTCACCCGCGCCCGAGAATAGTGATATCGAATTGTCATTTAGATTGGTGGTTACAAGATCCAGCTTTCCATCGCCATTGAAATTCCCCGCAGCGATGGCCCATGACCCCAGCGAACCCCCGTAGGATTGGGGAGCTGGGAAAGTCCCGTCACCTCGGCCGACAATGATCGAGACTGCACCGATCTCACTCAGGACAATTGCCAAGTCAGCCTTGCCGTCGCGATTGAAGTCTTGCACCGCAACCGCCGTGGGCTCCGCCGGCAGCACGAAGTTCTGGGCCGCCTGCAAGGTGCCGTCGCCGTTGCCCAACAGAATTGAGAAGGTCTGGTCGCCGCCGTTCGTCACCACCACGTCGAGGCGCCCATCGCCATTGAAGTCACCTGCCGCCAAGCCCGTCGGATAGGTCCCGGTGAGGTAGTCCACGCGGGGTTGAAAGGTCCCGTCGCCGTTGCCCAGGAGAATCGAAACGGCATTCTCCTGCGCGTAGGTGACCGCCAAGTCCGCCGCGCCGTCATGGTTGAAATCGCCCACGATAAGGGCATTGACCCCGGCCAGCATCAGCAGGTCGGTCGCATGTTGAAACGTACCATCGCCCTTCCCCAGAAAGATCGAAACCGCGCCGCTCGAATCCCCCACCGCCAGATCGATTTTGCCATCCCGATTGAAGTCGCCCAGGGCCACTGAAGTCGCCCCGCCGGGAGTGCTGTAGGCCACGGGCGCCTGAAAAGTCCCGTCGCCATTCCCCAGTACGACCACGATCGAGTTCAGCGTTCCGTTGGATATCACCAGATCCGGTTTGCCGTCAGCGTTGAAGTCCCCCATCGCGATCGATGAGGGCTGCGTTCCGGAAGCGATGACCGTCTGGGACTGGAATGTCCCATCCCCCTTACCCAGCAGAATGGAAACCGACCCGTTGGCCCTACAGGTAAAGGAAGAAGCACAATTCTGGTTGGCAATGGCTAGGTCCTGCCGCCCATCACCGTTAAAGTCGCCCACCGCAACGGCCACGGGCTGGGCACCCGTTGGGTAAAACACGGCGGGTGAGAAGGTGCCGTCAGCCTTGCCCAGCAGGATCGCAACGCTATTACGGCTGGGCTGCACAACGGCAAGATCCACAATGCCATCCCCATTGAAATCTCCGGCGGCGACGGAGGCTGGACCCGCGCCCGTGCTCCCCACCGAGAAGCTGGCCCGGCCGAACATGTACCCCTGGGCGCAAGCGGAGCGAACCGGTAAGTGCAAAAGCACTGCCAGGGCTGCGACGGTGCAAACGGCGGATCGAGCGCCCACGCTCTCTTGCAAGCCATTCTTTAGCTGGGCAAAGATCGAACAGATGAACGATTGAGTGTGGTAACGGGCTTCGCGTTCCATGGTAGCGTCCCCGGCTCGACTTGGCGCCAGATGCCCGGCAGGAAGCACGGCGCGCAGATTTTAATGCCGGTTGGGGTGGGATCGAAGAAGACCCCACCGCGCTCGATTTCAGCAACTCCCTCGGAAGGGGATTGGTTGCCACGAGCTGTGCGTCCGAACTCTGGACGGGCAGTATCTTATAATCATCTAATTGCCTCGTCAATCTATTTAATATTAGATAATTATTAGAAAATATTAAGAAGCGCACCCGTGGCCAACCATTTGGGCTACAAGGGGTTATCCCGTTTTCTTATTTGGCGGGGTCTTGACGATGGGCGGAGAAGAGTCCCTCTGCGCAGCCCTCAAAAAGCAGGATCGCCTAACAAATCATTTAGATGGGTTAGGAAGACCACCCCCGCGCGCTGTCCGCCGCGGGCTTTCGGGACGCAGAGGATAAGTTTGCTCGGTTTCGGCCTCGTGTTTAAGGATTATGGCGCGGTCGCCTTGGAGATAGGATTTCAGGATAGCGTCCCACTTCCCTTGCGCGATCAGAATCAGTTCGATGGCATCGCGCACGGCGCCGCTCCCGCCTGCACGGCGAGTGCAAAAGTGGGCGTGTTTGCGCACAAGATCGTCCCCATTGGCCACACAGACGCCCAAGCCGACGCGGGTGAGCAAAGGCAGATCGGTAAGGTCGTCGCCCACATAGCAGACTTCGGCATCCTCCACCTGGGCGGCGTTACGAATCCTTTCGTAGGGCTCGATTTTTTCCAGGGCATTTTGCTGAAGGAAATGAATTCCCAGATCCTTGACGCGGTATTCGATGACCGGCGAACTGCGTCCGGTAATAATGCCAGTTTTGAGGCCAGCGTGGTGGGCCAAGCGGAGGCCCAGGCCATCGCGGGAATCAAACGCTTTGGTTTCCAGCATACCGCCGCCGGGCCGGGGCACGTAATAGAATTTCCCGTCGGTCATGACTCCGTCCACATCCATCAGCAGCAACTTAATCTTTTTGGCGCGGGCCAGCAATTTTCGAGAATACTTTGCCATGGGGTTTGCCGTCGTTCTCGGAGCAGGAATCTGCGGCACGCTCCGGGAGTAATTGCTCAAGGTCTTCGTTATCTCGCCCCCACCGTACCGTCTTCCAACGCCGGGGGAAACGGCTTCAGAGCAAGGATGATAGCACAGCTCAGGCTCTTCTTCAGGAGAAGCTTATCGAGAAGTCGGCGGGGAGCGCCAGCGTCTGAGCGGGTTGCCGAAGCTTAGTGCCGGTCCAACTTCCTGAGGCGATGTCTGCCGCCTTGATGTTGCACTTCATAGGCTCGCCATCGAATGACGCGGACTCGTCGCAAAAAGCTGGAACGGCGCTAGCCCGCCGCAGCTTCCGGCGTCGATGCCACCGTCGTGCGGTTGCGCCCGTGGCGCTTTGATTCGTACATAGCCTTATCGGAAGCCTGGATAACCTTCTCCAGGGTTTGGCCGTGTTCCGGGAAAACCGCGACTCCTACACTCACCGTGACTTGGGGTAGCGGTTTTTCCGTGTTGGAAGGCACGACCATCGTCATCACCGCCTTGCGGATGCGCTCGGCCACCAGGGCGCAGGATTTCGCGCTCGTGTCGGGCAATACTACAACAAACTCCTCTCCCCCGTATCGGGCGGCAAGGTTGGTTTCGCGCATCGAGGCGGTAACCGTCTTGGCAAAGTGGCGCAGGATGCGATCGCCGACTTCATGCCCGTAAACGTCGTTGAAGCTTTTGAAGTGGTCCAGGTCCAGCATGATCATCCCCACAGGCTGCGCGCGCCGCCGGGCAATGGCAAGAAGCTTGCGGGCGTAATCCTCCAGAAAACGCCGGTTATAAAGTCCCGTCAGCATGTCGATGTTGGCCTGTTGCTTCATCCTCTCGAGCAGGCGCAGGTTGGAGAGCGCCGAGGCAGCGCCGCTCAGATAACTCTCCAGCAAGCGCTGGCGTTCGGGGGTCCAAAGATCCTTGGCCGCCTCCATGCGGACGGAGCCGATGATAATGCCGCCTGCGATCAAGGGCCCGCAGTAGTAGCTTCCTTCGGCGGGCAGCACGAACTTGGAGGGGCAGAGCGGCTCAACTTGCACGTCGTTCACCACGAAGGGGCGCCCGGTGCGCACCGCTTTGCAATTGTGCGGTTCTTCGATCACCGGCCAAGCTCCGGCCTCCTTGGGAAGTGGTACCAGGGTGGCCGCCGCCTCCAGAAAATTCTCGGCGAGGCTGAATTTGAAAATGATGACTTGCCTCGGTTGGAACCGCTCTTTCAAGGAATGCAGAAGCAGGTCGTAAACCTCAATTTCCGAGGTGCACTGGGTGACCGCCTCGGAAAACCGGTTCAAGGAGGCGATTTCCTCTCGTTCGCGCCGCAGGGCGGTGGTCATGTGGGAAAAGCTACGGGAGAGAACACCAAATTCGTTGTCGCCCATGGGGGGCAGAACGGGCGCAAAATCGCCACGCCCCACGCGCTCGGAAGCGCGGATGAGTTGCAGTACCGGAGCCACAATCAGGCGCGTCACCACCCCCGTCAAGAATACCAGGATGCCTGCCAGGAGCGCGGCCAGGCTGACTCCCACCACCAGCATGCGCCGGATCACCTTTTCTGCACCCAACATCTCGTTCACATTCTGCCCCTCATCTTCTTGCCGCAGCTTCAATACCTCAGAACGGATCGCGGTCATCTGCTCCTGGCTGTCCAACAAGGTTGCGGCGGTATCGATATCCACACCGGCGCTTACTTTCTCAATCGCGGGCAGAGCCCATTGTTTTTGCATCTGCTCGAATTCCGCCCGAATTCGAATCACCTCTTGGAGCTGTCCTGGATCAGCCGCATTCATGTCGCTGAGCACGAGGAGATCGGCCAGGCCATCCGTCACGGCCTTGTCGTAAGGCGAAAGCACGTCCTTCCGTCGGGTGACGACATACCCCCGGACGGCCATGGAAGCTTCTGTGCTGTGCCGGAGGAAGGACTCACTTCGGACCACCCTTTCCTTGGAACGCAACGCCGATCGCTCCGTGTTGATGGCGCTCCAGTACGCGTAGAAGAAGAGCGCCACCGCGCAAAGCAAGACAAATAGCGGGGGAAGGGTTACCAGAAGGATCTGGTTGCGAATTTTCAGGTTGCGGATTGTGAACGCCATAGGCGCTTGTCGAGAGGCTGCATGGGTCCCCCAGGGGATCCTGTGTAGCAAAATAGCGCGATTTGCCAATCTCGTCAAATCGAGTTGATGAGGAGTTGCTCCCTCCCAAATCCAATCGTGTTCAGATAATGGGTTTCAGTACCAATGTCGTAGAATTCTGAGTCTTTCGGGCAGGATATTTTGATCCGCTTCCGTTTCACCCTTTGTTTATGCGGCTTAGGACGACATTTCGAAAGCGCCCAACTTTCCGGTATGGTTCCGGCTACGCCGGGTCAGGAAGGTCAGGAAGTTATTTCTCAATTCGTTCCTGGTTGACCCCCTCGCCCGGCGCTTCGCGCTACCCTCGGTCGCCGCGGCGACCGAGAGGCCGTGGGTGAGGGGGGTCTAAGGTCGAACAGGGAACAGTCTCCTTAGTGATCTCCCGCGGCGTCCAGCCTCGGGTATTGTCATGGGCGTTCGCGAACAGCAGAAAGTCCTGCACCGAGTGGGCCAGCGGCATCCCCTTGCCGTCGTAACTCAGCGCCACACCGATGAAGTACATATCCCCATCGAAGAGCTGGGAATACTTCCCGCCGGCCACCAGGTATTCATATTTCAAACGTGTGAAAGCCAAGCGCGGAGCGGCTGGAGTAGACCACGTGACGGTGCAGGAGTTCGAGCGCCACTTGGAAGCCAACCTGGAAAAGCTGGCCCGCTCGCTGCGGGAGGGAAGCTATCGTCCGCAGGCGATTCGGCGCCGGTGGATCTTCAAACTGGGGAGCCAAGAGCAGCGCCCCTTGGGGATTCCGACGGTGCGCGACCGGGTGGTGCAAGCGGCGCTCCGCGCAGTGCTGGAGCCGATTTTCGAGCGGGACTTCGCGGCGCAGAGCTACGGGTTCCGACCGAAGCGGGGCTGCAAGGAGGCGCTGCGACGGGTCGACGGCCTGCTGAGAAGTGGTTACGACTGGGTTGTCGATGCCGACCTGAAAAGCTATTTCGACACCATTCCGCACCCGGCGCTGTTGGCGCAGGTGAAGGAAAAGGTGGCGGATGGCCGAGTTCTCGAACTGCTGGAGGCCTTCCTCACCCAAAAGGTGATGGAAACGGCGGAAGGATGGACGCCCGAGGAGGGAACTCCGCAAGGGGCGGTCATCAGTCCGCTGCTGTCCAATATCTATCTTGACCCGCTCGACCAGCGGATGGCGCGGCAGGGTTACGAGATGGTGCGGTACGCCGACGACTTCGTGATTCTCTGCCGCAGCGAGGCGGAAGCCCGTGCGGTCCTGGCCGAGGTGCAAGCCTGGACGACCTCGGCGGGATTGACGCTGCATCCCACGAAGACGCGGATCGTGGACGCCCGGCAGCCGGGCGGTTTTGACTTCCTGGGGTATCACTTCGAGGCGGGCCGTCGCTGGCCGCGCGCGAAGAGTCAGAAGAAGCTCCAGGATACGATTCGGGCCATGACCCGACGGACGCAGGGACAGGGTTTGCCGGTCATCATCACGAATCTGAATCGGACCTTGCGGGGCTGGTTTGGCTGCTTCCAACATAGTCACCGCTTCACGTTCGAGCGTCTCGACCACTGGGTGCGGATGCGGCTGCGCAGCATTCTCCGCTACCGTCGAGGTCGGCGAGGACGAGGCCGAGGCACGGATCATCAGCGCTGGCCCAATGCCTACTTTGCGGACCTCGGGGTGTTTTCTTTGGTCACGGCCCGTGGCACTGCCGGTCAGTCCTCTCGCCGGTAAAACCACCGACTGGAGAGCCGGATGCGGGAAATCCGCCTGTCCGGTTCGGAGGGAGGGGGGACCGAATTCAATCAGTTCTCCCTACCCCTATCAGGATCTTCCCGCCAGTCGCCCGGATAGGCCAAAGCCTTCTACTTTTATGTCGCGCACCCGTGGGCTTGCCCGGGCCTTGACAAACCGCCCCGTTTGTGCGAAACAGAGCTTCGCTAGTGCCGTTCCAACTTATGGCGACTCGTCCCCGTAAGCGGAGTGGCGATCCGAGGCTGTGTAACACCAAAGCAGAATACCTGGCCCCAATAAGTTGGCGAGTTGCTTCCCAAGCGCCTCATCCGCCGGAGCCGGAAGCAAGCAGGGATGTTGGAGGGCCTTCTCAGCACGGGTGGAACCAAACGGACGCCAGGCTTGTCCCGTGACCGCCTGGTTTGGTGATTTACGGAAGTGTTCGAAATTAACACAAGCGCCGCGTGGGCAGAATTCGCTGGGAACCTCATTTGGGCGGTCACGGGCCTTGTCCGGACTATTCCACAAACATGCCCCGCAATTGACGGATGGACAGGAAGAGAGGTGAGAGCTTGAAGACTTTGATTCTTTCCTTACTGGCGCTGGCGGTCACACCGGTGGTGGCGGTGGGACAGTTCCAGTTTCACGACCTGAACTCCAAATCGGTCGAGCTGACAGAAAAGGGCTCGCCGGTGTTTGTCTACAACTACGGAACCATGCTCAAAGAGGGTACCGCGCCGGATCGAGCCCGCTGCTGCTATCTCTATCCCGTCTACGCGCCCAACGGCGTGGTGGTCACCGATGATTTCCCCAAGGACCATCCCCACCACCGCGGGATCAGTTGGATGTGGCCCGTCGTCGTTGTGGATGGCAAGACTTACGACCTTTGGACGATCAAGGGCATCCTCGCCCGCTTCGAGAAGTGGGAGCGCAAAAAGGCGGGCAAGGACCAGGCGGTGCTGGCGTTTCAGGACGGCTGGTACGTGGGCGAGCGCAAAGTGGTGCAAGAGAACGTGGAGATTGTCGCGCATTCCATCGTCGACGGGCGCCGCGACCTCGACATCACCGTCACCCTGCATTCGGTGGGCGCGGAGGTCGAGATCGGCGGCACGCACGAGCACGACAAGGGTTATGGCGGAGGGTTGGAGATCCGCTTCGCTCCGCGCACTGACACCAAGCTTCGCTCCGCAGCGGTGGAGGACGCGCCTGACAGCGACCGCGTCCCCGCGGCTTGGGCGGAGCTGACCGGCAATTTTGGTGGCAAGATCGCCCCCACGCGCGTCACCGAAGATTCTTCCAACCCCGGGGCGCCCAACGGTTGGTGCTTGCGGCATTACGGTTTCGTGGGGGTGGAATATCCGGGACTGGAATTGCGCCGCCTGGATAGCAAGGTGCCCCTAACCATGAAGTTCCGCGTATCGCTCTCGGGGAGTTCAGCGAGTGCGGGCCGGGCGGACCAGCACGTTCTGGTTTATACACACAACGGCAAAGGCTACGTTCACGACAACATACAGACGAGCGTTGAAGCCATCAAGAAAATGGGCGCAGAGAACGGATTCGCGGTGGACGTGACGGACGATCCGCTCTTCTTCGCGGACCAAACCCTGAAGCAGTACCAGGCTCTGGTGTTTGCCAACACCAATAACGAAGCGTTCGTGAACGACTCCCAGCGGAACGCCTTTAAGCACTACATCGAGTCCGGCGGGGGCTTTGTGGGCATCCACTCCGCGTCAGGCTCGGAGCGCGATTGGCCGTATTTCTGCTCCGTGCTGGGGGGGAAGTTCGTGCGCCACCCCCACCAGCAGGTGTTTCTCGTCCGCGTAAAGGATGCGAACTTTCCGGCCACCCGGGAATTGCCCGCCACGTTCGAATGGAAGGATGAGTGTTACTTACTCGACCACCTCAACCCGGATAATCACGTGCTTTTGGTCACCGATTATACTAAGCTCGATGATCCCGATAAGGCGAAGCACCCCGACGGCGGCTTCGGCGAGTCTATGCCACTCTCCTGGTATCACCATTTCGACGGTGGCCGGGAGTATTACCTTGCCCTCGGCCACAATAAGGCGGACTATTCCAACCCCCTTCTGTACAACCAGATATTGGGTGGAATTCTTTGGGCGATGGGAGGGAAATGATAAAAGCATTCACCACAGAGAGCACAGAGAACCACAGAGAAGGAAAACCTCTGCGCTCTCTGTGATCTCTGTGGTGAGAGCATCTGCCGATGACTGAGAGAGAGCGGCTGAACGGCATTACGAAAGAGATTATCGGGGCGGCTATCCAAGTTCACAGGGTTCTTGGCCCCGGCTTACTGGAGTCTGCTTACGAATCATGTCTGGCTTTCGAGTTGAAAAAACGGGGACTGAGGTTGGAACAGCAAAAGGCCCTCCCTCTGATCTATGAAGAGGTCAAGCTGGACTGCGGTTATCGCATCGATCTTCTCGTGGAAGGGGCCGTGGTCGTCGAGGTTAAGTCCGTGGATGCTCTAGCCCCAATTCACGAGGCACAGGTCATCACGTACCTTAAGCTGTCGGGTTGCAAGCTTGCGTTGCTGATGAACTTCAATGTGCGGATGCTGAAAGACGGTATACGGCGTTTCGTCAATGGGACCATTTAAGAACATTCACCACAGAGGTCACAGAGGTCACGGAGAAGAGACGTAATGAAAAACTGGGGGTCAACAACCTTAAGAACCGCAATCCCTGACGCGGGAAGCTGAAGTACTTATCTCTGTGGTCTCTGTGATCTCTGTGGTGAAATCCGTATTTCTTGCTAGGAGATGAATTTATGCAATTCGAAAAGACGTCATCGCGACGAAGATTCCTGCAAGGCTCGCTAACCGCAGCCGCGGCCATCGGATTTCCCACCATTGTCCCGGCCCGCGTCTTTGGCCGGAGTGCACCGAGTAACATGATCCAGGTGGGGCAGATCGGCTGCGGCCGCATCGCCCGGGACTCCGAATTCAAGGGCATTCTTAGAAACAGTGATGTGGCCCGGTATGTGGCCGTGTGCGACCTGGACACTGTCCGCATTGCCGACGCCAAAAACCTGATTGAACAGACCTACGCGAAGAAGTTCGGAGCAGGGAAGTACGCAGAGCTCAAAACCTACGGCGACTATCGCGAGATGCTTCAAGACAAGAGCATCGATGCGGTGTGCATCAGCACGCCCGATCACTGGCACGCCCAGCCCGCT
>JBEKAD010000089.1:0-11889 GCA_050018435.1 Terriglobia bacterium | reverse complement strand
AGGGGTCAAGGGCAAAACGCGTGCCGTGCGGAGTTCCTCCCCCTCTACCGGCAGGGCTGCACTTTCGCCGCATGTCGAAGCGCTCTGGGCGAGTGCACTCCGGCCCGGTGGGGTTCAGCACCTTGCCAGTCCGGCGGAGGAATCGTGTTACAAGCTTGTTTTGGCGATCCGCAGCTTCCTTTCTGGTCCTCGGGCGGGGAAAAGTATACACCTCTTTGTACCCAATTCAGCCCTCCCTGCACATTTTTCTCCGGGGGAAGCGCAGCGCGGCCTGGTGGCCGCAACCAAAGCTCAATGCTTCAACCCCTGCGGGTTATCGGGGGGGGATGTAGCCGGCATTACCCCGCGCCCTGGGTGTCATAAAGCGGGGCTCGGGATTCGGGGTGAGGGATTCGGCACGGCCCACGCTCCGTCTACTCCCGTCGGAACAGACCCGAAAACCATGCCTAGGGCATTTTCGCGAGAATAAGATAACTCCCTCTCTTTTCATCGACATCGTTTCAGAGTGAAAATAACTTCTTCGTCTTCATCAACATCGTTTCAAGCCCATAAACGGTCAATTTTTCTCCATTTGTTTTCAACAACATCCTTTAACTTACCTTGGTTTTGGGGTTACTTTTTTCTTGGAGCCCCCGAGCAACTCAGCCGGGTTAACTTATTTATTTTCAACGAGTTGATGGTTTGGGCGGGTCAGGGGGAATTTACATAACTGCTTTATTATCATCAACATAATCTGAGGAAAACGGTAATTTATCTCCAACATCGTTTCCGGCCGCGGGTTGTTCGAAAGCCCGCAGATGGAGCTGCGGGGGATTCTGCTGCCCTGGGGCGCGCGGCCTCGCCCATACTCCTTTCCCGCCACAATAGCCTACCATATAGTTACGCCATTGTTAACAGGAAAGATTGCCGCTTTTCGATCCTGCCAGTAGCGGCGGGTTTACCCCGCCACCTTGCCCCTGGCGGCAAAGCGGATAGCACAGCGCGAAAGAGCCGCAACCAAATGATCACGCCATTCTTATTCTCATAATACCTAAAACAGTACGAAGATCTTGCTAAGAAAACAAGATTTTACGGTATTGCAATACAGCGCGACAGAGCCGCGCTGTCAGGCGACAGGAGAATTCCCACTCTCTCTTCGTTGGGGATGAGGGTTGGTATACGCGATTTCGAGCCCTCTCCGAGGGGAGAGGGTGCCCGAGGGACGAGGGAGGGGGCCCCGAGCACCGGGGGTGAGGGGTTACTTGCTTTTACCCTTTACCCCTTACCCTTTGCCTTTTGATTTTCTGTTGCGTCCCCGCCGAAGGGCACACCCGGCTTTGACTTTTGCGCTTTGCGTTTTGACTTTCTTTTGCGGCGCTGCGACGCCGCGCTGTCAGGTGAGTTGGTCTTTTGAATGTCCCCGCTGGGAGAGTTCGTTGATGTGGTCGGCGATTTCCTTTGGCCGGTCGATATTGACAATTGTCTCCCTGCTCGCCTCGCCCGCGGTCTCAACGGAAAGGTCGCCCACTCCGAAAATTCTCTGGCCGATCCGCTGATGCACCGTCACATCCTGCACTCGCGAGATCAGGATGGTGCGCGTGGTCCGGCTCAGAAGGCCCCTTTCGTACCGCAGCTTGTCATCGAGGATTGTCATCTTGGTCAGGCGGTTCAGGAGATGGCGTTTTACGGGCCACAGCAGAAGGAGCACGGGCAACCAGGGAATCCAAGGTTGCCACGCAGACGGAATCGAGGGCGGCATTTGGATGCGCTCCATCGCCACCACCGAAGCCACCACAATCACAATCACCACCACGTACCCCATGTATATGAATTTCATCGTCGGACGAATGATCATTTCGGACATACGCACCTCCTGTACCCTATACGCCCTATTGTACTCCGACGCGGGTTTGGCGGCGCGACAAGAACCGCGCCGCTGAAAGAGCTGCAGGGCCCGACCAAGTAAGGGGTTGCGTCATTCTGCTAGTCGCTGGAGATAACTGCTGGAAAGGGGATTTTCACAGATGCAAGTCATCAGAGGGAGGCTCAACAGACCGCGGGGGCCTATGAGCCAGCCAGCTTTAAGATCCCGCCTGCCTGCGACAGTTCCGCCGAGTCTTCCTGCAAGATGCGATCTAGTCGACCAGCAAGAGGATAGTCGCCGATACTCCGCAGTTGTTCGGGCAGCTCTGGTCTTGAAGCAGGGTAAACACCTGCTTCCAGTAGTTCCGCTCGGGCTGAGTGTGTCAGGTAGGAAAGCGCCTGCTCACGTACGGCGTCTGCGTCGCCGAGCTGGTAGAGGATAGTCAGGTGACGATATGCGGCTGCAGCTCTCGCTCGAGCAACCTGGGGTGACGGTAGCGGCAACCGATCGCGCCACGATTCAACAACCCTGTCCCAGAAGCAGTCACGCTGGAACAGAACTCGGCCAAACTTGACCGCCCAGCCAAGCAGGTCGTGGCCGCTCTCGAGTCGAGCATCGATGTCCGCAACATAATAAACGCGCAAATCAACTTCTAGTGGTCGGGCTTCGTCGATATCACTTGGGCCTTCACAGATGACAACCAGATCGATGTCCCCGCTGCGAACGAAAGGCCGCACAGCCGAGCCGACGGCAACCACGGCAATGATATTCGCGTTGCTTCTAGCAAAGTCCAGAAAGGCGTTAGTCCAATCCCTGGACCGAGGTGTCGGCCATCGCTGAACTTCGTCAGTTGCACGCTCTATGGGGCTCACCGGCTTGTCCAACATCGCGGGATCATCCTTCCAGAAGCTGCCCTACCGCGTCCACGTACTGTTCGATCTCAATGGCGACGTCCTCCGCGTTAAGGTTTGGTGCGGGAATGTCGCCGTAAGCCGCAGCCTTTCGAGCATTGTTGAGGTCACGAAGCAATTGCGCGACGTCGGGAAGCCCGTGCCTCTTGTGCAATTCGATTGCGATATCAACCTTCTCCCAATGTTTCTTGGAGGCGGTCATCCCCACCTTTATGGCGGCGGCCTCAATGGCCGCCTCAAGGCAAAAAAACCCGTAAAGTGACAGGTCCTCCCAGTCCGTCGGAGTATCCCATGCGGCCTGGACGCGCTTCAGGTGTCGCCGCGCGAGCTCCAGCTTGTCCTGCGCATTTGGCATTACTGGCCCTCACATGATTCCGTCAACTCACAGCATATACTGTTGTCGCCCTAGGTCCAAGCCACCATCCGCCGACTGGCGCATAGCGGAGCGCGCAGAGTTCCGCTTCCCAGAAACTCTGCGGCTTTTTTCTCTTCGTAGGCCGAAGCCGATCATCACGCCTGACCTTCAGCGAAAACAGGGCTCGCACGACAGCATCGAATCCACATGCTAACCGACAAGTGGACGTTCATCAAAATAAGAGCCGCGGAGTTTGAACTGCACAAACTCTGCGCTACCCGCTTCTAGGCGGTCACAAGTTCCTCAAGAATTGCCTTGAGTCCTCCGATCTTTTCGTCGCTGACCTTCCCTGACCGGACCCAGGCGAGCACATGTAGGGGCTTTAGGTCCGGCCTTCGTGCTTCGGGGATCCCGAGGAAGGTTTCTAAATTGCTATCGAACGATTTTATTGCCACCGTTAGTTTGGTCCGCCTCTCCTCTACGAAATCATTGACAATCTTATGTATCCCCGCGTTTAGGTCACGGTCCATCAGAACCGAGTGCCGGATACCCAGGCTTGATAAAAGGGCGATCAGTCTGTGAATGTTATATTTCCCGAGTGCGTCGACAATGTAGATATTTCGTTGTCGAAACTCCGGCCATTTTTGCGAAATTAGGTATTCAAGAAGTGCCTTTTCGGTCGGACCCTCGCATATAACCACGTGATCAGCAAAAAACAGGCAGGCGCGCTCAGAGTTCAGCCAGAGAAGATAGCGGATAGCTTCTTCTTCGAGTTTCTTGGCCTCCTGGGGTTTATCATGGCCCAGTTCTTTGCTCCGAATCTGGGATTTGATGCTCTCTTCCACATCCGCGCTTTTCAGCAGGTCTGAAAACCTCATATATAGCCCGATGTTCTCGTCAAACAAGTTTTCCACGTCTGTCTTCGACAACTGAAAGCGGGAGGTTACCTTGGTTGGCTTTTCCAAGCGAATTATCGAGGGAAAGTCCTCAACCTGCCTGCTTACAAACTGCGGCGAGTGGGTCGTGACAAGAGCTTGCTGGCCGGTCTCGGCTGCCAGCGAGCGTAGGCCTGCATTAAGTCTGTCTTGCTGCGACGGGTGCAGAAAAGCTTCGGGCTCCTCGAACAGGATGAGCGTGAGATCAGGATCGAAGTCTTTTTTCTTCTCTTTGCGTGGGGAGACGAATTTCGTCGAGAGTCGAATCAACGTATAGATGAGTTCCCTCTGCAGCCCTTGCCCATACGAGGATATGTTTACGCGCTTGCCGTCTAAGTTGTCGTCCTCAATATAGTGGCCCAGTAAAGACTTTACGATATCTTCCGGTCTGAGCGGATTGATGTCCACGCCGAGGCGAATGCGCCAGTGGGTCAGGTTTTGATTTATATCGGCGATCAGCGACTTAACCGAAAACCCATCCTCCGAGGCTTCTTTCCTGAAGTCTTCGTCGAACCTGCCAATGGCCCCTTGAAGGTCAGAGAAGCTTGTGCTCTTACTGACGGCACGCTTCATAACGAAATTGATCATCTCGCGGAGTGGCGACGGTCCAGATAGCTTTAGGCTTTCGTCTGTTTTGCTCACTTCAGGAATGTAGATTGCGGAACCGACCTTGGCCTGCGAAATGTTCTTAGCTCCGTAGAACAGGTTTGAGGAAAGTACGCCGTCCTCGTAGGCGTAAATGTTGCTTTGGTTGGCCGTCAGAAGCTCTTTGTTATCGGATTTAAAGTAGCGGCGAACTCGGAGGAGGCTGTCCTTCGAACGGTACTCTTTCTTAAGTTGGACTTGTTCCTCATCGGTAGTCTGAAAGTGGACTTCAACCCAGGAATCGTTGTCGTCAACGGAAAACTTCGGAAAATCGAGATCTGGCGTAAATTTGGCCCCGCCCTCTTCGTAGAAGCATCGTATCGCAGTAAGGACGCTGGTCTTTCCAGTATTATTTTGACCGACGAGCAATGAGTAATCCCCCAATGCCAGCGTGACATGCTTGAGCGAGCGAAAGTTATGAATCGTGATTTCCTTTATCTTCACGCTGCCTCCCTTCGACGAACGGCGGAGTCCCCAATGGCAGATCAAAGGGAAGTTCCCAATGGACAATTGAAAGCCGCGGACTTAAACAAGAGGTCCGCGCTACATGCTTTCGCGGACATCAAGAAGCCGTTTGTGCCTAACCCGCGGTCGGCTTCCCCGACGTGACCGGCGCGTAGAGCTTTCCCTCTGCCTGAACTCTGAAGACTCCGCGGCGGATCAGCTCCTGAACCGTACTCTGCACGGTGGAGTGTGGCAAATGCAACTCTAGGGCAACCCTTTGGCTTGTTCCCTTGGGCCAAGGCTGGGGCGGAAGACTTTTCTGAACCAGCGAAATGATTTCCTCGGTTGGTTCTCCTATCTGAGCTACCTCTTGGAGGACTGTAATGCGTATTCCAGCACCCGTCCTAGTCGTCCGAAGAGTAGCGTGGCATGTGTAGCATTCCGTTTGCACGCCAGACCCGGGGAATGTGTCCAGGTCTACCTCGATCTTGGCTTTGCATGATGGGCAAACAAATGTCTCCCGAACGACCGTCCTTTTCTCAAGCCTGAAAGTCCCATCGGCATCGACACGAGCCAACAGATGAGAGCCACAAGATTGGCACTTTACGGTTTTCGCGCTTCCCGCCTTTGGCCTTTGCTTGTATGAGACTAGGTGGCCGCAACTTGGGCAGGGATTTTCAACCCGATGGCGAGTTGGCTTTAGCTTCCTCGGGAAGGATACGGACGTTCCAACCGCTTGACCAACAAGCAGCCTCAGTTCGTCCTTCCATGTCTCGAGTTCTGTGTGCAAGGCAACCACGCTGTCCTTCTTGAGCGCCTGTTCGGAGGAAAAGACGGATTGTAGTCGCTCCAGCATTTCTCGGATCTCCTCTTCTCTCTCCTCCCTCTTTTCGCGCTGTTGATCCAGTTCCTCCCCGATTACGCCCTTCCAGTCGCTCAAACCAGTGTCGTTTACAGATTTTAGGGTGTTTGTTATGTGAATTGCGCTTGCGATGCGTTCTTCTTTGGCGAGAAGCTCCTCTTGAGGAGATTCGTAATCCGTACAATCTAGCTCTTCCTGAAGGTAAAGGGATAAGAGGTTCAACTGATTGGATAGGTTGTTCACCTTTTCGGCGGCTTTCAGGGCGTACGTCTTGAGGTTGGCCTGGTGGAATTCCTTAAGCTCTTCGAGGGCCTTTTTCTCTGAGGACTCTGAGTAAATGTGAGCAACAATCCACGTTGCGAGTACGGACAGAACGAAAAGGAGTATTCCCAACAGGCTCGCCTCCCTGGGGCTTGGCTGCGATGCTGAAATACTGAGTAGGGTGATGATCACCGCGACAACTAGCAAAACTACGACGGTTTTTGTGAACTTCGACATCGCTGTTCTCCATACGGCGGGAGTCAATGATCGCCAATCTCACTACGAGCAGCCTCACGCTGACCGGATGTTCACATCAGTGGGCTGCGCGGACATCGCGCACCTTACGACGTGTGCGGCGGGCTCACCTCATAACGACGCGATTAGATATTACTTTTCATACACCTATCGCGGCGATAAAGCAAGGAGCACATGGCAGGCAATCGCGATTAGGGATTCGGGGTTAGGGACTGGGGGCTCGGTGCTGGGGCAGGTGGTAGCTTTCGACTTTCAACTTTCGACTCTTCGACCGCTCTTCAGCGTTCAGGCGAACTCGAAGAGAGGGACGTTGCGGCTGGGTGGGGGAGTGGCTTTGAGCAAGGCTTCGATGCGGCGCACGGTTTCGGGTGCGAGCAGGACATCGCCGCAAACGTTGCAGACCTCTGCGGGAACGTGGTCGATCACCATCACCTCACCGTGGTGTTTGACGGTGTGGACGACCGTCCGGGGTTCATAGACACCGGGGCATCCCGCAATGGTGCATTTCATGGCTGGCTTCTCCTCTCCCGCGGCGTTAACCACTTCGTCGGCCGGGGTTGGTAGAGAGTTTATTGCAGTATTTCAAATTGAAAGAATGCAGCGGGTAGATTCTCTCTTAAGTTTCAAGCTTTTTTTGCGAAGGGGAATCACGCTGCCTCCCCGGTCAGTGGTTTGCTGACCGTGGGCTTTCTCCCTCGATGACCAGCCAAAGGTTAATTGAGGCCACAGCTATCTAGCTGGCCTCTGCTACGCCCCATAAAGGAGGGCCGCGCCGATGCCAATCAACCACGAAGAACTTATTGATGAGAGTGATAAGTGACGAGCGGCGAGTGGCAAGAAACACGGTCCCAAGGCCGAGGTGCGAAGTCGGAAGTCCGGAGTCCGGAGTCGCAAGGGCGAAAAGCGGGAAGGGGCGAGCCGACAATAGAGCACGCGCGTGATCAGCGCGCCGGCGTTACCCACCCGGGCGCGTCCGGGCTCGAGAATGAGCCGCATCGAACCCTCGTGCAACCGCTCTTCCAAGCCCCGCGCCATCCGTTCCACGTCCAGAGCAAGCGTAGCGCGGACCTGTCCTGTAGGTCCGCGGCATTTCACGCCCGTCAGCGCTCGCCAGCTCGGTTCTTTGTTGGCTCCGCTCGGCGCCGGGGGGGCGGGGCCGGTTCGAAGATGATCCGGTAAGGGCAGGTTCCGGCGAGCGGGCACAGCCGCACCGCTCACCACACGGCGTCCTCGTCCAGGATGGGCAACTCCACGGGCGTGCCTTGCTTGGCGGATTGGTACATGGCGAGGGCCCACTCGAGGGTGGGGCGCACACTGGCGAGGGTGATCATGGGTTCGCGACCCTCGGCGACGGCTCGAACCATGTCTTCGATAACCGCCTGGTGATCGAGGAATCCCAGGTCGGCCGCGCCGCGCGCACCCGTGGCCACCGCGGCGCTTCCTAAACGGCGAATCTCCTCATCCTCCGGCCGCTCGTCCTTGAATTCCCAGGCTTCCATGCGCTCGCCGGCCATAATCGCCGTGCCGTTATCGCCGTTCACCTCGATGCGGACGTCGGTTCCCGGCCACAGAGCGGTGGAAGCCTCCACCACGCCTTGCGCGCCGTTCTGGTAAGTCACAAACGCCAAGGCCGTGTCTTCCAGGGCGATGCCGGGATGAGCGAGGTTGGCCATTTGGGCCTGCACCCGTTTGACGGGGCCAACGAGGTATTGCAGCAAATCCAGGTAGTGGAACGCCTGCTGAATGGTCACGCCGGCCCCGGAGCGGCGCGAGGTGCGCCAGGCATCCAGGCGATAGTAATCCGCAGAGCGGAACCATTTCATGAAGGTGTCCGCATGATGGATCTTCCCAAACCGCCCCTGCTGAATGGCCGTCCGAATGGCCTGCACGGAGCGGCGGGTCCGGCATTGGAGCACTACGCCGATCTTGACGCCCACCGCGGCGCAGGCCGCTGCCATCGTATCCATTTCGCGCAACGACATGGCCGGGGGCTTTTCCACCAGGATGTGCTTGCCCGCTCGGGCCGCTTGGAGTACAGCCTCGGCATGCAAGTGGTTGGGGGTGAGAATATTGACCACTTGAATTGCGGGGTCGGCAAGCATCTGCTCGAGCGTGGAGTATCCTGGGATTTCAAACTCGGCGGTGAACTTTGCCAGGCGAGCGGCGTCCGTATCCGCCACCGCCACCAAGCGTGCTCCGCTTGCTCCACGAATAGCCTTGGCGTGGAACGGGGCGATCAGTCCGGTCCCCAGCAGCCCAAAACCCAGGCGTGAATCGTTGGTCATGGCTTCCTCACTCTCCAGCAGGTTGATGAAAAATGTCCTCGCCGCATCGAGCGTGCAAGAGACCCCTCACCCGCCCTCCTACGTCGGGCACCCTCTCCCCTGGGAGAGGGCTCTTATTCGATGCGCGGTGGCGCATCGGCTGGCGTAGCGAGCGGTTCTACAATTGGGCCGGTCGGCGCTACGATAGCCTATATCCTTCTCCCGACCGGAACCACGATAGAAAAATAACCTTCTCCCAGGGGAGAAGGTGGCCGACGGAGGAGGCCGGATGAGAGGTTACTTACACGCTCCAGGCATCGGAAGAATTTACAACTTAAGCATTCAAAAACCATTAGCTCGGCAGGTGCCGACCCTTCGCCCCGCTCAGGGCAGGCCCTAAAGGTCGGCGCTACTGAGGAATTGTAGCGCTGAGCTTTAGCTCGGCAGGTGCCGACCTAAAGGTCGGCGCTACTCAGGAATCAAAAGTACCTTCAATTCCTTCTGCGCCTCGAGTCCCTCGAAACCGCTCTTCCATTCGCTTAAAGGCAGCCGGCGCGTGATCACTTGGCCGGCGGGCAGGCGGCCACTGGCAATCAAATGAATGGTTCGATCCCAGCTCGTGTAGCTGGTCGACAGGTTAAAGACCACGTCGCAGACTTTGAAAGCCGCCTTGTCCCAGGGGAAGGGGATCGCGTCCTTGCCGGTCAAACCGATCACGCAGATGCAGCCCTTCTTGCGGATGAGATCGACGGTCGAGGCAATGGCGGCAGGCGCACCGCTGCACTCAATCACCAAGTCAGCTCCCAGGCCCCCGGTGAGCTCGCGGACCGCCTCCACAGGATCCACCTGCGCCACGTTGAGGACGGTTTCAAAGCCCAACTCGCGGGCTTTCTTCAGACGGATTTCCTCATCGGCCGGAGCTCCCACGATCACCACGTGCCGGGCGCCCGCGGCGCGCGCTGTGAGCGCGGCCAGCAAGCCGATGGGGCCAGGTCCGAGCACCACCACGAAGTCGCCCGCAACGATCTGGGCTCGCTCCACCACGTCGTGCACGACGTTGGCGGTCGGCTCCACCAGCGCGGCCAGGTCATAGCTCATGGAGTCGGGAATCCGATGCAAAAGCCGCTCTGGCATCTTCAGGTACTTCGTCAAGGCGCCGTCGATGCCCCAGCCCGGCGAGCGCTTCAGCGGGCAAATCTGGATGTTCCCCGTCCGGCACAAGTAGCAGTGGCCGCAGGCTTGCGTGTGCGGCTCGCCCACCACCCGCTCGCCCACCTTGAACAAGCTGGTTCCGGCGCCGGCCGCGACGATTTCACCGGAGAACTCGTGGCCCAGAATCACCGGCGGCCAGTACGGAAACTTGTCGTGCCACACATGGATGTCTGTGCCGCAGATCCCGCAGGCCTTTACCGCGATCAGCACCTCACCCGGACCGGGAGAGGGCTCCGGGACCTCGCGAAGTTCCAGGAAGCCCGGGCCTTTCTGGGTTTTCATCAGTGCTTGCATCACGTGGTAACCCCCAGTCTTCGGACATCTCACCGCAGAGGCGCGGAGACGCAGAGAAAGAGCCTTTTGTATTCATAGCTCCGCGTCTCTGCGCCTCTGCGGTGAACTCGCCCCCATCACCCACACCACTCTCCGAGGAAGCGCACCAGGATGGCCGCCCCCTCGGCGATTTCGTCCAAGCCGATTTGCTCTTCGTTCGTGTGGGCAAAACGCAGGCTGCCCGGGCCGAACACAACCGTCGGAATATGGAGCTGGTTATTATAGAACCACGAATCGCAGGAAGCCGTCATGGCCGTCACTTCCCCCGGCGCGCCCACTTCCCGGCAGGACGCTTCGAGGCCCGTCACCAACGGGTGCGCGGGGTCGAGCACATGAGCATCGTGCCGGTACATGAATTCAAGCTGGAAATGTTCGCGTAGCCAAGCGTCTCCACCTTCGATCAAAGCCTGGCGCATTTCTTCCATGACCTGGTAACGGGTCTTATTGGGCAGCAGGCCGAGCACGCCTTCCACCACCGCACGAGCCGGCGCCGTGGCCGGCCAGTCGCCTGCTGCGAGTTTGCCGAAGGTAATCGGCATGGGGTTCGGAAAGGGGTCAAAGAGCGGGATGCCGCGCGATGCCGCCAGCAGGCGGGCGTGATACTGCTCGAGAATCTCCATGGCGCGGACGGCCATTTTCAGCGCACTGACCGTATCGCCGGCGCGGCCGCTATGGCCGGGCCGGCCAGTGCAGACCACCCGGAACCAAATCGCGCCGCGCACGGAAGTCAGGATGCGCAGCTCCGTGGGCTCCATCACCACGCAGCCCTCCGCGCGTTCGCCGCGGCGCGCCATGGCCAGCGTGCCGTTGCCGCCCACCTCTTCTTCCACCACCAGGTGCGCCACCACGTCGCCCCGCAACTTCAGCCCTAAGCGCTTCGCGGCCGCGAGCGCGGTGTAAATCGTCGCCACCTGCCCTTTGGCATCGCAGGCGCCGCGTCCAAAGACCCGTCCGGCTTCCACGCGCGGGTCGAAGGGATGAAGCTGCCCTTGCGAGGCCGGCACGACATCCAGATGCGAGTTGAAAAGCAGCGAACGCCCGCCGCCCGTCCCGGCCACGCGCACGCGCACGTTCGAACGCCCCTCGTATTCGATCCCGGGCACGGGGCTGGAATAATCCTCATCGTCACGGAGCGAGTTCGAGAGGGGCACGCGCTCCACTTCGCCCACTTCCGCAAAGCGCGCGGCGGCGCAATCGGCAGCTTCCTTCTCCTGGCCGGGCAGAGAGGGAAAGCGAATCAGTTCGCAGAGAAACTGCTCCGTCTCGCGCTGGACGGCCTGGACCGCCCCGCGAATTTCCGGCACAGAAATTTGATTCATAGCAGGCCTCGTGCGCCTTCAGCGCACCACGTGTCATGAATATGCTTCACGCGGTTCCCCTCCTTGATAAGGAGGGGGCCAGGGGGTGGTTGACCGGCGCGATTTGTCCCGTACTCCACCACCCCCTAACCCCTTAGGCGCTAGAATAAGTCTGCCAATGATTCGCCGCCTTCCTTCCCGCGAAGCGGGACACCGTGAGTAGCCGTAGGTGAAACCTACGGAAACCGAAGGCGAGAAAGGAATCCGGCCC
>JBEKAD010000088.1:0-15832 GCA_050018435.1 Terriglobia bacterium | reverse complement strand
TGGGGTCTGCGCCGACCCGCCAACTGCGGCCCATTATTTGTTATTGCGTGTCACCCAGAATGCTGATAAAGAGGGGGCGCGGGAGCATCCTATCGGATGCACCTACGATCATCATCAGGAGCTTCAACTGTGACGAAACAACAATCGATGGGGATATGTGATCTCTGCGGAAAGACGTTTGGCAAAGCGGCCATGACGCGGCACCTGGCCAAGTGCAGTCAACCGCAAACTCTGGCGGCCCCGGGAAAACAAAAGACTACTCCCGCCTTCCATTTGGTCGTGGAAGGAAGATGGGCCAAGGCTTACTGGATGCATGTGGCGGTGCCGGCGAAGGCCCCGCTCAGCAAGCTTGATGTCTTTCTCCGGGATATTTGGCTGGAATGCTGCGGCCACCTGAGCGCCTTTGAAATTGACGGCGTTCATTTCAACTCCCCCGCCATGGGGGAAGAAGAAGAAAGGGGTATGGAAACGCCGCTGAGCCGGGTGGTTAATGTCGGAACGAAATTCTTCTATCAGTATGACTTTGGTTCCACGACGGAACTGGTATTGAAGGTGGTGGGATTTTGGAACCAAGGCACGCCGAAAGGCGCCGTGGAATTACTGGCCAGAAACGAGCCTCCCCAGGTCATCTGCGAGCGATGCGGCACTCAGCCCGCCACGCAGATCTGCACGGAATGCGGAGATACCTGGCTTTGCGAATCGTGCGCGGCTGCCCATGAGTGTGATGAGGGGATGCGCCTGCCGGTCGTCAACTCTCCCCGCGTCGGGGTGTGTGGATATACCGGCTAATCGCTCCCGCCCGAGAGGCGCGGATTTTCCCGGCCGTCTGGTACGCTCCGGCCCTTGAGCCCCCCTGGCTGTCGCAGAGCGCAGCTCTGCATTGCAATATCGTAAAATCTTGTTTTTCTAGCGAGATGTTCGTTCTATTTACGGTATTACGAGAATAAGAACGGCCTGATCGCTTGCTTGCGGCTCCGCCGCGCTGTGCCAGCCGGGGGGATAGCTTCCGGTAAACGCCGTGAAGGATCAGAAAGTTGGTCCAACGGAGACTGGTCCTGCCGTGTTCGGCGCAAACATACCTTTACAACCGCGCAACTTTTGCCACGGGCAACACACCGATCGCCGCGGTCGCGGTGGACTTCAATGGGGACGGGATTTTGGACCTTGCCGTTGTCAATCAAGCTGCCAACACCGTGTCCGTTTTGCTGGGCAAACCTGCCGCGAGTTTTGCCGCGAAAGTGGACTATCCGGTGGGTAATCCCCCATTGCCATCGCGGCTGCTGACTTCAACGGGGACGGGAAGCTGGACCTTGCGGTGGTGAATTCGGGTTCGAACACCGTTTCCCTATTGCTGGGTAACGGTGACGGCACATTTCGGGGGCAAGTGGAGTACCCGACTGGCAATAATCCGGTGGGCGTGGTGGCCGGGGATTTCAATTCTGACGGCAGAGTCGACCTGGCCGTAGTCAATGAGAACGACGCCACGGTTTCCATTCTGCTGGGAAACGGCGACGGTACTTTTAGCAGCGAGGCCCCCGTTGCCGTGGGCGAAAACCCCGTTGCGCTCGCCGGCGGTGATTTCAATGGAGACGGAAAGATCGACCTGATCACGTTGAGTAACAACGGCACGCAATATAATCCCGCAACCGTTACGGCCTTGCTCAGCAAGGGCGACGGAACGTTCACGCGCCTTGATTCGAATGCAGCGGTAGGCTACCGATTCTGGGCCATCGTCGTCGGAGATTTCAATCAGGACGGCGTGCTGGATGCGGTGATCCTGACTGGCCCGAATGAAATAGCATTTCTCCGAGGAGGGGGGGACGGGACCTTTCAAGAGTCCGGCGCTGCACTCATCGATCCTAACGTAAACGACTACTTCGCCGCCACGACGCTCGTGGCGGCCGATTTCAACCGCGACGGGAAGCTCGACCTGGTGGCAGGGGGAGAATACACTGCGGCGGTTCTGCTCGGGGCTGGCGATGGGACTTTCCGACTCCAGCCCTACCTCGGTCATAGCCCTGATCCTTCGATAACTGAGCGCAATTCTTCGCTTGACGGCAATGCAGCCTTGCGGAAACGTGCAAACACGGGCTGTGGTGCCCTGGGGGGCAGAAGCGATCTCGCCGAGATTTTTCACCCGTTGGGTGCGCAATTGCTGGGTGATCGCTCCTATGCGCAAAGAGGCCAAGCCTTCCCCGACCGCATCCCCCTTGCTGTTCGACATTGATCCCCAGCCTATCGAAGAAACCCTGACGGCGCTGGGGGGAATCCCGCTGGTGGTCCAGGCCTTGCGCTCGCTGGGGCTGCCGCCGAGCGTGCAGGAGCACGTGGGCGTGAAGGAGCGGGAGCGCGGCTACGATGAAGCCACGTTCGTCGAGAGCTTCGTCGTTCTCCACGCCGCCGGGGGCGAATGCCCGGAGGATTTTAAGCGCCTGCGCCAAGACCCCGGTCTGGCGGAGATGATCGGGCACGAACTGCCCTCGCCCGCTGCGGCGTTGCAGTTTTTGTATGCCTTTCACGCGGACGAGAAGATCGAGGAAGCTCAGCAGCGACGTTTGCCCGAGCAGATCGCCTACATCCCGGACGAGACGCGGCCGCTGGAGGGGTTGGGGCGAGTGAACCGGGACTTGGTGCAGCGCTGCGGGGAGCGCTGTCCCGACCAGCGCATCGCCACGGTGGATCAGGACGCCACGATTATCGAGAGCCACAAGCAGCAGGCGCTGCCCACCTATGAAGGGAAGCGGGGCTATCAGCCCATGCTGGCGGTGTGGGCGGAGACCGGTCTGGTGCTGGCCGACCAGTTTCGCGACGGCAATGTGCCGGCGCAGATGGAGCCGTTGGCCGTCGCGCAGCGGGCCTTTGCCGCCCTGCCCAGCACGGTGAACGAGTATTACTACCGGGGTGATTCGGCCTGTCACGAAAGTAACTTGGTGAATTGGCTGCGGAATGAGCAACGCCCCGGCGGGCCGCGCGGGCGCATCGGCTTCGCCCTCAGCGCGCGCATGAGCGAGGCTTTGCACACGGCGATTCAGGCGGTGCCGGAAGCAGAGTGGGCTCCTTACGGGGAACCGCATCCCGCCGAGATGCGGGAGTGCGCCGAGGTGCCGTTTGTGCCGGGGGAGAAAACCGAGAAGAAGGACGCGCCACCTCTCCGCTACGTGGCCATCCGCATTCGCAAGCAGCAGGGGGAGCTTTTCGAGGAGGGCAGCCGGGTGCGGCATTTCGCCGTGTTGTCGAACCTGTGGGAATGGAAGGCGGCGCGCTTGATCGAGTGGCACCGCGAAAAGGCGGGCACCATCGAGTTGGTGCATGATGTGATCAAGAACGAGTGGGGCGGCGGGGTGTTGCCCTCGAAATACTTCGGAGCCAACGCCGCTTGGCTACGCCTGGCGGTGATCGCCCACAACGTGCTGGCCGCGCTGAAGCGCTTGGCCCTGCCGCCCGAGTTGTTGACGGCCCGCCCCAAGCGTTTGCGCTTCCTGATCTTCCATACGCCGGGACGGCTGGTGCATCACGCCCGGAGACTGCTCCTGCGGCTGGCCGCCCTGGCCCCGTGGATTGCCGCCTACCGCGCGGGCTTGCGACTGTTGCCCCTGAAGACCTGAACCCGCCGCCAAAAGGGTGCCGTTATCGACGGATTTGCATACCACTTTTTCCAACCTCAAGTTGGAGTGTCATCCTTTTTCAGGCAGTAAACCCCGCGGGGCTTCTGCCGCCGGCAAAAATCCCAACCAACCCTGCCAGGCTAGAGGCTAGAGGAGCTGCCGCGACACAAATTCCCTCCTGACTCGACCCAAACCCGATCGACGCAACTGCTCGCCGCCTTATCGACGGATTAGGGGGGTATCCGTTTTCCTGGGGAACGGGGACGGCACGTTTCGATCCAATATTGACAGTCACTTTAGCGCCGGCCCAGGGTACTGGCTTGCTGTAGCAGCAGCATGCTGAAAAACTCTTTTTCGTGATAACTATATTGCTAGCCTCGCCTGAAAACAAAGGACTTACAGGTGCCGAAGTAGGGAAAAACAGGCCGCTTTTCGACTTTTTCAGCATCCTGGTAGGAGATTTCACTGGGGATGGGAAGCTGGACCTCGCTTTCTATGATAGCGTCGCGGTCGGGAACGGCGATGGCACTTTTCAGCCTCCTCAGGCCCTGGGCTTTTCGCCGACGGCGATGGCGGCAGTTGCCTAATATTACTTTGTTAGGTTCATAGCCAGAGTCCCTTGAAATGCGGGTCCGAACGAGCTGGACGACACCGGCTTCTGGACAGACTCAGATCGCAGTGACAGAGCCGGTTCGGTTGACATTCTGTGGACCCCAGGCCGGCAGAACGCAACAAAGTAATACTAACAGGCTGATGAAAAAGTCGCCGCGACGCCCTTTGTAGCGCCGGCATCTTGCCAGCCCTTGTTGAGTCTAAAGGAGTTGCCGGCTGGAAGCTGGCGCTACGGCAGCGCTCCAAAGGCTTTTTCATCAGCCTCCTAGCGTTTACCGACGAATCCGCAGGGGCAATCCGAGTTCTGGCCGAGCGCACTCGGAAACTATGTTGAGTGGGCCGGCTGGCGCAGAGTGCAGTCCTGCGTGCCAGGAGGCGCGGCGTGACCGAGTATTCCGGCACGAGTGCGGCGCAGCCAATGTGCCACTGCGGGTTGACGATTGCGAGTTTGCCCTTGGATTTGAAAGCGCGAATCTGAGGAAGAACCGCCGACATCAAACCACGATGTCTGCGCCAGCCGGCCACTATCATTTTGTGCGATAATCGATGTGGCAGGATTGTTACCCTCCTGGAAGCTCGATCATGGATGTGAGCCAAGCCACGGCCCGCTTCGCGTTTCTTCCCGTGCGATTGCGGATTGTTCCCCAGCAGGTGCTGAAGCTCCCCGCCCTCAACAAGAGCAACACGCTGCGCGGCGCATTCGGCATGGCCTTCCGGCGGCTGGTGTGCATCCCCCAGTGCCGGGAGGTGCGGCTTTGCCCGCTCGCCGGAACCTGTCCTTACCGGATCATCTTCGAACCGGCCCCGCCCCCCGGCGCCGAGCGCCTGAGCAAGAACCAGGACATCCCCCGGCCCTTCATTTTCCGGCCCCCGCTTGATGTAGCGCCTGATGCAGGCTGTAGCGTCGATCTCCGATCGACGCTCGGCGGTCGGAGACCGCCGCTACAAGATGTAGCGCCGGGCGGAACTTGTCCCGACGCGGTCGGGAGCCCGGCACCTGCCCCGACAAGTCGGGGCGCTACAAAGACTTGCTACGAGCCGGGCGAGGCCTTTGACTTCACCCTGACCCTCATGGGCAAGGCGGTGGATTTTCTCCCCTACTTCATTCTGGCGTTTCGCGAGGTGGCTCGTGAGGGAATCGGCCTCAATCGCGCCCGCTGCGAATTGGAAGAAGCCCGCGCTGTGAATCCGGAATCCGGCATCCCGTGCCCCGAACCCCGAGTCCCGAGTCCCGAAGCAAGTCCGAGGTCCGAAGTCCGACGTCAGCCCGCAACCATGTTCCCCTGACACCTGACACCTGTCACCTGGAACCTGTTCCCTCGCTAATCTACACCGCCGCCGACCAGCTTTTCAGGACCCCCATGGCCATCACTCTGGGCGACTACGTCCAAGCCCGCCTCGCGCAACTTTCAACTTTCGACTCTCAACTATCGACTATGAACTATCGACTATCGACTGTCTTTCTCACCCCCACTTTCCTAAAGTCGGAAGGCCAGGCCGTCCGCCAGCCGGAATTCCATCACCTGTTCAAGCGCGTCCGCGACCGCCTGAACGCCTTATGTACCTTTTACGGCCCCGGCCCCATCGACGCGGACTTTAAGGGCTTGGGCCAGGCGGCAGAAAAGGTTCGCACCCTCAACTGCGACGTGCACTGGCAGGAACGCTCCCGGCGCTCCCACCGCACCCTCGGTTCCCGCCGAGGCTACGCCGGTGATCCCGGGCGCTTGCTTTGCAAGGGGTTTACTGGGCCGCGGAGAGTTCGATAATCTCCTGGCCGAAGTGGGGAAGTTCCAGTTTCAGCTTGCCTTTGATCAGATCGCGGCCGGTGAAGGCCCCCAAATCCTTCCCAGCGAAGAGGGCCTTGAGCTGGTAGCGCCGGCCAGGGACGACCCAGGGAATCACGATCTGCCTGGAATCGCCGCCAGCGCTGCCGCGCAGGACCACGACGGCGCCTTCCCCCTTCTCGTTGAGTTTGCCCCACCAGTGCCAGTCCACGTCAGTGGGCGCAGGGACTCCGCTAAACTCAAAGTGCTCGTAAATTCCGTAAGTGGATTCCAACCGCGCCAGCATTTGAAAGCGCTCTCGATAGCGGCTGATGTTTTCCGGCGTGAGGGAATTGAGGTCGCCGGCGAACGTTTGCGGCGCTCCCATCAGCCGACTGGCGATCTGTCGATCCTGAATCTCTGGCGTAAGGCTGCCACTGCCGTTGAAGGTGGCCGCCGCATAATACTCGATGGTTTCCGGGGGCAGGCCGCGCAGGGCGTAGAATCGCTGACGCGCGTGGTAAGCACCGTCGATCAAACCCTGTTGCAGTTTCGCTGTGTCATATTTCTTGGAAGGGTCCCAAACTTGGTTGGGGATACCGTCGCCGGCATAATCATTGGGTGGAGTGTGATAGAGGTCGGCGTGCTCGATGGCGGCGAGGTCGCAGGGGACGCCCGGCGTGCCCCAATAGATTTCATGGCTAAGCTCGGTCGTGACTGACGGCGCTTCGCGGCGAATCAGGTCCTGTGATTCCAGGAGCCCGCGCAAGCCGCGCAGCAGCGACTCCTTGCGCGTCCTGCTCTCGTGTTCTTCGGCGGCGTCACCAAAGCGAATGTTGGTGAAGTCCTGCTTGAAGTAGCTCACACCGTAGCGGTGCACGAGGCCGGAGAGGTCTTGGGCGTAATATTCGCGCCAAGGGCTTGCAAAGCTCATGCCCAGGCCGTCGAGCCGCCGAATCGCCGGGCGGCTGGCCGCATTGGGCAGAGCCGCGAGGTCTTTCGAATCGGGGTCGCGAAAGCAGGAGACCCACAAACCGAGCCGCAGCCCTTTCGAACGCACGTACGCAGTGGTGGCGTCGAAGTCGGGGAATTTCCGCATTTCGATTTCCGTGCCGAGATCGCCTTTCTGCCAGCCGTCGTCGAAGGCGAACATGCGGAAGCCCGCTTGCGCGGCGAGGTCCGCCTGCCGGCGAATGATGGCGTCATTGATGTTTTCTACGAAATTGGACCACGTTACCCAGGTAGGCGCGGGCAGATTCGCGGCGTGGGCGGCGATGCCGAGGCGGTCCCGCAAGAAACGTTGCAAAGGGTCTTCCACCGCGCGGTCGAGCGGCGTCGAAACACCTGACTGCAATTGTCGCGTCTTGCCGGAAAAGCCGAAAAAGAAAACCGGCTCCGAGGCGAAGCTTTCGCCCGGACCCAGCACCCATTCGAAAAGCGCATCGGTGTAACCCATCGCGCCGCTCTCGGCGATGTGGCGCAGCGCGGAGGGCACTTCGCTTGCCGCAATCACGCCCACCTTGGCGGAGTGGTTTGTCATCGCCACCAAGCTGGAACCCGCGCCGCGCTCAGCGGGCGTCAGAGGCGTGCGCAGGTCGAAGGGCGCAGCGATGTCCACGTCGTCGATCAGCAGGTGGTCAATCTTCATCCAGTTCTTGCTGCCGTTGCGGATCTCCATCCACTTCCGAACGACAGGGAAGCCCGCGTAGACCTCATAGATCAAAGTCAAGGAAACGCCTGCCAACGGCCCCTGCGAAGGCGGTCCGGCCCGCAGCGTGAGGTGCGTCACTCCTTCCATCGGCCGCGTGACTGTGGCAGTGAATGGCCCCAGGTTTTCGCCGCTCGTGTCGCCCTGAACGGTGACGGGATTGACCCAGCGCAAGCCTTCATCAATCTCGCCGCCAGCGCCGGTTACGTCGAGCATGTCGGTTCTGCTGTTGCGAAAGTGCGCCGTGGAATTTATCACACCGCCCTCACCGGGCTTCAATCCTTGTGGTTTGCGGTTGGGCGAGGCGAATTGGAATTGAAGCGCGAATTCGTGGCTGGGGGTACGCAGCAATTCCGTCCCACGTACTTTGAGGCTGGTGGACGCCACGCCGCGCTTGCTTATACGAAGAGTTCGCACCAGGCCGGGTGTCACAAGGCGGATTTCGTCACCGCCTTTGCCGATGATAATGGAGGAGCCCCGCGGCTGCTCCGGCGGCAGGCCGTAAGCAGCGAGCGCCAGGACAAACGATAGGATGAAGGCGACGAACAGGTTGAATCGTTGCATGGTCAGATCCTCGGGGAAAAGTAAAAGCATTCATATTGCGTCGCGGTTGAAGACTCTGCAAGCGGAAGTTTCATTCCACAGAAAGCTCTGGATGCCTTCTACCGTTTCGAAAAAGTCACCCACGAGGGCCCCTACGCGCAGGCGCATGAAGTGTTGGGCCGCAACTGGGACGATCCGGTGCGCATCGCCGGCAGAGCCGCCATGACCACGCAAACGATGATCGGCACCGTATTCAGCGAACTGATCGTCGGCTCCTTCTTTGGATTCCAGCCGGATTGACAGGGGAAGCGGGTGCTCGTCGAGCCCTGTCTGCCTCCCGGCTTCGAGGGCAAACTCACCGGCCTTCCCTGCCGCGGCAAGCACTACGATTTGACCGCGGGAGCAAAGGGAGTGACGTTCAAGGTCAGCTAACCCGGATTTCTCACGACGGGTTTGGAAGGGCGGGGCTGAAGCCCCGCCCTTCCGGCAGCCCCCTAAAAGCGCCGAAGCGTGGTGACAAATCCGCACTAGAAGGTTAGTTTCAGAGCAAATTGCACTGTCCGCTGACCCGTGGCCGAAGAGATAGTATCGTACCCGTTCAGACTCGTAACGACTCCGTTGCTAAACGTCGCACTAGACACTGTTGCGCTTGGGTTGCCAAACGATGGTGTGTTGGTCAGGCCGTAAGCATCCACTCTGAATTGCAGTTTGAAGCGCTCAGTTAGGCTGAAGGTGCGATACAAGCCGCCGTTTAGGATGAACATCCCGGGTCCGCGCAGAATGTTTCTGCCACTATTACCAAATGTCACCGTGGTCACGGGAAGGAAAGCATTCGGATTGAAATAAGGCGCGTTGGGCCCATGCCCACCCAATATTTGCACATTCGGAACCACCTGTTGCGCCGTTTGTGTACTGCCAGGGGCATTAAGTGATGCACCCGAGGAAGTTACAGTGAATGGCAACCCGCTCGTGCGGGTTAGGATACCAGTCAACCGCCAGCCACCGGCAATCCTCCCTCCGAGGCCGGTAGTGAGCCAATGTTGGTCTTTTCCAAACGGCAAATCATAAATCCAGTAGCCCTCAAAATTGTGAGTACGATCAAAGCCCGCAAGAGCGTAGTTGCGCTGCAGCATGGCTGGTAAGGACCATAGCACAGAAGCACTGGTACTGCCCTCCAAGAAATCCATCGCTTTCGATAAGGTGTAAGTTGCACCGACCGCACTCTTGCCTACACGCCGGGTCAACCGGAGCTGGAGCGAGTTATAATCGGCGGAAGCGAAAGGCATATAATCGGTGATGGTGGATGCGTTTCCAAATTTCGCATATAGCGGCTGCCCGGCTTGCCCAGTTCCGAGAGGAGCAGCGTTTAGGTTGACACCCGTGCTTACTCGGATAGAACGGGTGCCCACATAAGCAGCTTGGAAGTTGAGGTCCTTACACAAATCACGCTGGATTGTGAAATTGTAGTCTTCCACATAACCCCGACGGTACGACGGATGAGCGTAAGTCTGGAGACCGACGTTGGTGGGAAGAGGCACTGTCCCGTGGCTCAGGTCCACGGGGGCAAAAGCCGGAATCCCCGTTGCCAGGCTTCCGGCTGCCGAATAGCTGTTCGCGGCGGAAGTCTGTTGTATGATAGTTAATGGATAGCTCATCATTGCACGGAAGTTTTCCACATTCGCGTTGATGCCGTATGCCGCCCGGATGACCGTTCTAGGCGTGAGGCGGTAAGCCAAGCCGAACCGCGGCCCCAAAATTCCGTAGCCGGTGTTGACGCCAGCATCATAAGGTATGCCGTTAATCCCTCCGAGGTTTACCAAGTTAGTGGCCGGATCATAGCTTATGCCACCGATGCCGTGCTCGCTGTAGCCGTATGGGTTGATTTCATAACGGAGCCCATAACCTGCCGTTAGTTTACGGGTGACTTGCCATTGGTCACTGACGTAGAAAGCGTACGTCTTCTCCTTCTCGACATTCGGATTGATGTACACGATAGACTTTCCCATTGCTCCAGCCAAACCCAGCAGCCAATCCCCCCAGGCGTTGTACATGTTGGGTGCCGATCCGCCACTTAATGATGTAAGGCCTCCACTGAACGTGAAGCCGCCACGCGCGCCCCAGGTACCACCTGATGCATACACGGCCATCATTTTATGGAAGTACTCGCCGCCGAAACGCAACGAGTGGGTGCCTTTGATCCAAGTCAAGTTCTCATTCTCGTCATACTCACTCGTTTTCCCGTCGAATGGATTCGACGAGTTCGCGTTACCCAGCGAGGTCAATCCGCTGATTATAAAGTTCGGATAGCCCCCCTGAAGCAGACTGGGACCATTTGTACCTGGAATGCCGAGGACGTTTAATCCATAGTTTTGATTGATGTCTGTATTTTCGCCGAGTGTATGGAAGCGAGTGAATCCGATGTTCCCATCGAGCAGGAGGTGTGGACTAATGGTGTAGGTCCCACCAATGGCGGCGTTCTGCGTTCTTCCCACCTCCATGCCGGGTTGTCCGCCGTCCAACGTGTTTCCGCCCGCCGGCCCCAGCGCCTGGGGGTCAAAATTATGCGTAGGCGAGATGCTGTAGCGCATAAATGTGGAAATTTTATTCGTCGGGTTATAGTTGATTTTAATATCCACGCTATCCTTCCTAAACTTGGTATCTCCGGCGACAAAGTAATCATTGGCGATCCCGCCGGACGTGTTTGGCAAGGGAATGAGCGCGGTCATCTTTGCCGCCGTCGAGTTTATCGTTGTGATCTGGTCATTCAAAAAGGGCGTACGCCCTGTGCCGTTGGAGTTGCCCGTCGTTGGATCATAAAGGGTGGTGCCCGTACCTGAGAAATTCCCCTGCCTAAGCGCGGCATTAGGAACTGTCTGGAATCCAGACACGGACGCGTTCTGGAGCATGCGTTCCCAACCTGCAAAAAAGAACGCCTTGTTTCGCTTGAGCGGTCCGCCGAGGTTCAACCCAAACTGGTTCAGGATGTTTTTTGGAATTTGCGGTGCGTAGTAGAAGAAGTTCCGTGCATCTACATCGTTGTTGGTGTTGTAATACCACGCGCTGCCGTGAAATTCGTTTGTCCCCGACTTAATGAATAGGTCTACCTCTGTACCGCCTGCTATTCCCTGCTCGGCATTGAAGGTATTTGTGACCATGTTGGCCACTTCGAGATCTTCGGTCGGCGGAACGTAAAGTCCACCGGAGTCAGGATTGTACTCATTTTCTGAGATTGCCCCGTCAATTCTTGTGGTGTTTGCCATGAGATCCACGCCATTCACATAAAAGCCCTGAGAGAGTTGCGGGTTTGCAGTTCTCGAGTGCTCCGCCGTTGGTGGGGTCACGCCGGGGATAGTGATAAACGAATCAGAATAAAGACGGAGTGATGAGCCGGGAAGGTCGGCCAGTTCCGAGGCGGTGATCTGCGTATGGACGTCGGACCGGTCGGTCTGTAACGCACCGGCCGACGCTCCTACCGTGATGGTCTCCTTTACCGTCCCGAGCTTCAGTTGTACATCCACGCGGCGCACTGTATTTTGGTCGACTTGGATTCCGGACTGGAGCACGGTGGCAAAACCTGGCGCAGAGACGTTCACGCTGTACGTGCCTGCCTGAAGATGGCTGATGAGATAAATGCCGTGAACATCGGTCACCGCCGCTTTGGGAACTCCGGTGTTCACGTTCAGGGACTCAACCTTCGCTCCCGCTATGGGCGCGCCTGAAGGATCACTAACATTACCCGTTAGAGAACCGTATAAAACCTGAGCCCACCCCATGTGTGGCACGACGAGTAGGCAAGTAGCGAAAAACATCAACACGATGAATATGTGACCGATTCTATAACTTGTGCGCTTCATAGGGTAATACCTCCGTTTTTCTGATAAAGTTCAACCCGACGCTGCAATGGCAATTAAGCCAAGACTTTCATGTTCAGCTTATGGATGCGTGCCGCAGGCAACGGCTTCTGGTGCCACCATGTATTTCGCATCACATATTTCCTTACACCATGCAAAGGAGCGGCAGTCCCTCTTCCGGGTAGGGCCAACCGGAAACTGCCCCGCTGCATTGAAATTCTCAGATTCCTTCCTCCCTCAACGCCTCCTTCCCTTGGTTACATCTTCGCGTGGCGTGATGGAGGCTGGCTCCGTTAACGTTAACGGACACATCTGGTAACACTTGTAACCCCAAATGTCAAGTTCTTTTTAAGGGTTCTTTTTAAGGGTTTTTTTAGGGTGTTTTCTTAGGGCATTTCTTAGGGCCTTTTTAGGGCGGTTTGAGCAAAATGTCGGGAGTTCGTCCGGCAGGTAATTTCGGCGATCGAAACAGTGTGTTCTGAGCTTCTCCTTTTCTGCGCCGATCAGCTTTTGCTTCCTTGTTTCAGTCCCACGACAGTGGCAGCAAGTGCAGGCTTGCTTCCGACTGGGGCGAATTGGCCGGACAGTGGTCGCAAATGACGTGTCTCGCGGAACAGGTACAGGTTGGACCGCATCACAATGGCTGGATTCAAAAAGTAGGTGGCTGGGATTGGACGGGCGTGAAAAACGTGCTCGACTATCAGCCGGATCGCAGTTTGTCCCTGAACATAAGGGCGCTGGTAGATCGAGGCATGAATCGTTTGTTTCTCGATGAAGGGCACCATTTCCTTGAAAAGATCCGTTGTGATCAGGCGCACTCTACCTGCCAGGCCGGAGGCCTTGAGGGCATAACAAACAGGCAGGCAGAGTCCTGTATTTACGTACAATCCGGTGATATCGGGACATCTATCGAGCATGTTCACGCATTTTTCGAAATTCTCATCTTCGTCTTCGTGGCCTTCAATGACGTCAGCGACCACGCCTCCTTCACAATACTGAGGGAACATGGTGCAAAAGCCTTCAGCTTTCTTCCGATGGTCCTCAGTGTGCAGCATTCCGGTGACGACCGCTGTCCTGGCCCCAGGGGCGACAAACCGCGCCATCAGTTCTGCCGCTAACCTCCCTCCCAAATCGGGATCAACACAGACCACGGAGGAACGCGCACTGCCTGGCGCATCTGAGGCCACGCAGATCACCCGAATGTTTTTCTGTTCAGCCTCGTCGATCAGCGGGTGGAGACAGTGTGGATCGCCCGGCGTGATTATTAACGCACGGACGTCCGTGCTGATCATTTCCTTTACCCGCGCACATTCCCCCACTCCCAGTTTGTCGATGGGCTGGTAATTGACCTCCACCCCCATCGACTCAAAGCGGCGGCTTTCATCCAGGATTCCATCGCGCAACTGATCGTAAAAGATGTGTGGCTCGCGGGGTATGGCAACGCCGATCTTAACGTTTGCGTGTCCCACCGAGAGCATCCGGGCGGCGAGGTTCGGCGTATATCCCACGCGCTTTGCAATCTGTAGAACTCTCTTTCGCGTAGGTTCACTCACCCCTTTACGGGTGTGAAGTGCGCGGTCAACTGTGCCAATCGATACTTTAGCGAGTTGGGCTATTTCGGGAATCCCAATTCGCTTTTTGATGCTTCCATCTTGGTGAACCTGAGGATTGGATTTCACAGTTTAACGGCTCCAGGTTGAAATGAAGCAACAGAGGCAAGTTCTGCCACCCTTACCTCGATCGAGTCTTTCAACAACGCCATTGCAGTGGCACAAAAAACCAGCGCCAGTGCAGCGCACCCCCCAGCATTTCCTTCCAGGGCGGTAACGCTACCGATATCATAAACGCGAAGCAGAGCAAAATCAACCTATTGCTTGGTTGCAGAAGTTAGCGATCTTATTTGTCGGCGGATGGAAGGGCGGGGCTTTAGCCCCGCCGCAGAACCCGGGAGGGATTTAGGGGCTTTAGCCCCTGAAGCCACGTGGCTTCCGGGCCTAAAGGCCCATTCAACCCTCCGTCCTGATGCGGCGGGGCCAAAGCCCCGCCCTTCCGAGGGCCATGAATAATATCGCTTATTAATGCAACTAGGTACTATTGCACTAATATGTCGATCCTATAAAACATGTCCACAGAAACCTGCTTCCCTGAAATGCTTCTTATCATGGCAGCAAAATCGAAGCGTGCAAAGTTGGTGTTAGACCGCAGGGGAAGATGACTGACAACTGACCACTGATGACTGACGGCTGTTTTCCCGGCGAGGCGGGGACCGGACCCGGATTGAGTGACTGACTCATCGCGTCATTGATTCATTTGAAGAAAAGCGCGGCCGAAGCAAGCTCTGCTGACGGCTGAAAGCTGAGGGCTGACGGCTGCTTTCCCGACGAAGAGGGGACGGAAACAAAACTGAGTCAGTGATTCACTGATTCAGTGATTCAGTTGCAGAAGCATCCCCGACGAAGAGGGGGCGGGAACGATTTCGGATCGCAGATTTGAAATTCAAGATTCCGAATTGCTGAAGAAGCATCCCCGACGAAGAGGGGACAGGAAGAACAGGGGCTAGGGGTTAGGTGTTGGGGGCCAGGGAAAGACAACTGACCACCGATGACTGACGGCTGTTTTTCCGAGGAAGACGGGACGGACCCGGATTGAGTGATGGTTTCATTGGGTCATTGATGCATGGGGAGAAAAGAGCGGCCGGGGAGCAAATCGGATGTATGCTCACAGGTGAGAGAGCGCGAGGGAATTAGGGGTGGAGGTTCATCGTGAAGACGCTTGACGAACTCGTTCAAAAGCTTCCTCCCGATTTGCAGCGGGAGGTGGAAGATTTCGCCCGGTTCCTGCTGGAAACGCGAGGGCAGCCCAAGGGCGCCAGGCTCCGCATGGACTGGGCAGGCGCCTTGTCGGAATTTCGCGGACAGTTTACGTCCCTCGATCTTCAGAAAAAGGCGCTGGAGTGGTGGGGGGGCTGATGCAGTTCCTCGTTGATACGAACCTTTGGCTGGAACTGTTGCTCAATCAGCAGCGGGCTCAGGAGGTTTGCCAGTTGTTTGAAGAGCGCGAAGGCTCCGACTTTGCGATTACTGAATTCTCGCTCTATTCGATCGGTATTGTCCTTACCCGTTTGAATAAGGACGAAGCGTTTGCCAAGTTTATTGCGGACGCATTGGAGCAAGCGGGGACGTGGACCTCGACCGGGAGGCGTTCGACCTCCTGGAGGAGCTGTTGGGCTTCCTCCCCAAGCTCTTCGCCACTCGTCTTGAACCACTTGATGAGAACCGAGGTGTCAACGACATTCTTTGCGCCCATAGCGGCGATCACGATAGTAGCGGATGATGTCCGTCGAGTCCCACTCCCCCACCCACGCGCTCTCCAGTTCCTGCAAGGGTGCTACGGCGTCTTTCCACGAGCGCCGAGTCGGCCTCTTTACCAGCGTGTTTCTCAGGGCCTCGCGGATCAACTCGCTGCGCGTTCGCCCTTGCGAACGGGCGGCCCGGTTGACCTTCTTGAGAAACTCACTGGGGAACGAAACCATCACTTTGGCCATCGGGTTCCAGCCTCGCAGTCTAGAATAGCAAGGGGTCAAGAGCGAGGCAATACTCTTTATATATCGCTGCCAGAGGACGATGGACAAAAAAGCGGGTAGCACAGCGCGGCGGAGCCGCAAAAGAAAACCAAAAGGCAAAAGTGAAAATCCCGGTGTCCCGTGCGGCGGAGCCGCGAGAGAAAATCAAAAGGCAAAGGGCAAAAGTG
>JBEKAD010000087.1:0-11933 GCA_050018435.1 Terriglobia bacterium | reverse complement strand
TTCAAGAGGGGCCGCGAGTTCATCGGCAAGACGGTCGGCATTGCCGGCGAGCATTTGACCGGCGCGCAGATGGCCGCCGCGCTCACCAAGGCTCTGGGTCAAGACGTGCGCTACAACGACGTGCCACCCGAGGTGTACCGCGGTTTTGGGTTCCCGGGCGCCGAGGATCTCGGCAACATGTTCCAGTTCAAGCGTGACTTCAACCAATACTTCTGCGGTGCGCGCAACCTCGAGGTCGCCCGAGCCCTCAACCCCGCGCTGCAAAGCTTCGACGCGTGGCTCGCCCAAAACAAAGCCCGTATCCCGATTGGGTAACCCAAACCTAGTCAGTGTGATGCTGCCGGCCGATCGAAAATATCGAGACGCAAATTCCGAGCAGGGTAGCGCTGACCTGTTTGGTAGGTCCGCGGCTTTTTGATGTGAACGGGGGGCGAATTGCACCCAATCGCCCTTGCGCGCCTTCGCTAATTCCCCTCCTGGTTCAGGAGGGGCAGAGGGTGGTCAAACGATCATAGCGCAGACCTCCGGGGTTGAGGTCTGCGGCTCTTCTTACGAAAAACCACAAATCTCAACGCCAGGGGCTCTCTTCGGACACGGAAGCGTGAATCTAAGGAAGAACTACGCTTGCTTACGTTGTGGTCCGTGCAGTGAAAGGTCAAGCCGTCGAAATCCTGCACACCCATCACGGCGCCCAAGACTGGCGATAGTTCGCTCCATTCCACAAAGGGTAAGTTTTGAGACGCCCCGGCCCGTCCGATGCCGATGCTGGTCTAGCGCCTATCCGCAAACTATGCTAATAATTGGATGATGCCGGAGGGACAATGACCACGCTTACCGAGCAAGAGATTCAGCACAACATGCGGGCCGTTGCCCACGCGATGGCACAGCAGGAACTCGAGGGCTTGAAAGTGCCCGAGCCTACGCTTGATGACCTGCGCCGCGTGGCGCGGGGCGAGATCGACACGGATGAGGTCATCCGCAACATTTACCGCCGGTTCAACCATGTCCCGATACTCCAGCCATGACCATTACCTTGACCCGGCATCCGGTGTCCTAAAGAATCGCCTCGGCATCACGGACGCGGCCACGCTCGAACAAGCCGAAGCGGCCCTGGTGGCGACACGTTCTTACGAACTTGCGCAGACGCCGATTAAAGGCCGGTTTGACCTCGCCCACCTGCAAGCCATTCAATGCTGCCTGTTCGGCGACCTGTACGAATGGGCCGGAGAGTTGCGAACCGTCGACTTCAGCAAGGGGGGCCAACGGTTCACCCATCACGCCCACATTGCCCGCGCCGCCGCGCCGATCTTCAAGCGGCTTGCGGAGGAAAAGTACCTTGCCGGACTCGACCCCGCCGCGTTCAGCAACCGCGCGGCGCATTATCTAGGCGAACTGAACGCGCTGCATCCCTTCCGGGAGGGTAACGGCAGGGCGCAACGCGAATTTGTGAGCCATCTGGCCCACGCGGCCGGCTATTACCTTGCCTGGGAAAACGTAAAACAACCGGATATGCTGCAAGCTTCCATTGAATCCTTCCAAGGAGACACATCGAAGCTCGCCGCGCTAATCCACGAGAACCTCCACACTCTCGACCGTGAAGCCTCCGGCCCCGCACAAAGCCCCAAGCAAAAGCCGCTCAAGCCTAAGCTGCCGTAACTTCAAATTCGCAAGCTCACGCAGACGGTCGCTTTTTAGCGTCGGCGATCTGCCAGGGACTCTCCTCCGGCAAGGCTTCCGCGCGGGGATACTCTCCGGCAGTACGCCGTTTTACAAGCTGGATGGGATGAGCCGTCAGCTCCCGCAGGTCCCTTCGGGAAATCGCAGACCCCAAAGTACAGGGGTCTGCGCCAGCCAGCCCAACCCCATCCTCAGGATCCGGTCAATCAAAATAGCGATACATCACTTCCTATCTGGTGGCGCCAAGCTGGTCCCCCCGTGCTATTCTTGAATGCATCCCCTGCCGTCCCGGTCCGACGGGAAAGAGCGGTTCATAACATGACAACGTCAACGCATTTGTTAACATCCAAGGACGAAAGGTCGTAGACTAATCCCGCTCGGCGCGGGATAACTTTGATGCGCTACCCCCTTTTCAGGGCAGGCTTGGTGAACTTGAACGCTGCTAAAGTGCATGCACCTTCCTAGGCCTACCTCCCAGCCTTCCATTGGCTTTGGAGGCAGCCCGCTTGGCCCGGCTGCGGGATTGGCCGCCAACTTGACCAAGTCTGGAAGCCATCCACTTTTTCGAACCGAGGAAACCCTCCAGGAGTCCCGGCACGTAAAGGTCGGCATCGAGCTTGGCAAAGTGAATCCCGAAGCCCGATGGGCTGACCTCAATTTCTTCAAGCTGCGAGGGCTTGGCGCTCTCAAGTCCCTGCGCATCGCGCGGTGAGAAACTCAGAATCAGGTTTGAACTGAGATGAATCACGATATGCCCGCTTTTGCGGTCGTAACGCGCCGAGACGGCCCGGGGAAAGGACGCTTGAACGTCCTTAGCCCGCTGATTCGCCAGTTCGAAGTTTTCATTGTGCGCCATGAATTCCCCCCCAAGCCCGGCATAGCTTCTCCAGGTGCTCCGTCAACACGGCTTGGATGGGTACGATTTCCCGCCGTGAGAATCTGTAGTTTTCCCGGAGCTCCACCGGTCCCGCCGGACAGTTCAAGTTGAATATCGCTTCACGCCCACTTCCGATCACATGCACATGAGCCGGTCGGTGATCGTTGGGATAAACGACAACCCGCATCCCGTCAGATCTGAGGACAGTCGGCATTATGGTATCTTACTACAAATCCTAAGCGGTTGGGCTAGAAGGTGTGGCAGCCTATCGCGGTTTCAATTCGCGCATCGGAAGCACAGGGGCGCGCGCTGCGCCGGACGTCCCCGCGCAGCATCGCCCCGCCGGAGAGTATGTCGGCGTCAAAACCCTGCTGCAAGAGAGTCCTTTCGGGAGACCGCCCCGAATCGTCGGGGCGCATGCGCCACCCGCCAGAAGCAGTGGGCCGAGCGTTGGTCTTTAAGTGAGAGCGGTTGTCTGGGCTTTAGGGTTTCATCGTCACCACATGGTTGGCTTCTGCTGCGTCCTGCAATTTCTTGTCGTTCGTCGCCAGCGGGAGACGGGAGGCAACCGCGGCCTGCAGATAGCAGGTATCGTACACGGACAGATTATGTTTAACGGCCAGCCCCAGAAGCTGCGGAATGTCGCGATGGCCATGGGACGGATGGGCAGGAGCTGCAATTCGGCCCAGATGTCGAGGGCGCGCGCTAAGGGCACCTTGGCCCTGGTGACGGCCTTGCCGAGAGCGTTGCCGACTTCCACCTGCCACACCCACGGCACTATGGCGTAGTCTTCCCGCGCTTCCAGTCGCTTCAGAGTAGCGTCCGTGTTGGCGGTGGCGCGGTCAGGGAAGCACCAGGCGAGCGTGTAGGACGCGTAGGCGCTCACTCGCGCCCTTCTTCAATCAGTTCGCGGATGGATATGTCGCCCAGGCTCAGCCCTTCGCGTAATTCCCACAGGCGGGACTTGCGGGGTTGGCCGTTTCCGTCCTGGAAATCTTCCGCCAGCATGTCCAGCGCGGCGCTGATGACTTCGCCGGGGTACTGGTACGCGCCGGATTGGATGGCCCGGGCAATCAAGCGCTGATGTTCGGGTTTTAGCTCGATGGTCATGGCCCGTCTCCTGTGTTTCCCTACTCTACCTTCGCCCCTCTCACTCCGTCAACCAAGATAGTACACCATGACGACCTTTAGGTCCCGGCTATCCGCGCCCTGGCTGGGACCCCATCAGTGGTGCGAGCGGAATCGCAGATGCGGTTATGCAACGGTGGCAAGCCCATTCTTCTCGACCAAGGATAGCAGCTTGAGCGAGGCTCCAGAAGGCCGCCTTTCGCCGCGCTCCCACTTGCTGACCAGGCTGCTCGTCACGTTCAGGTAGCTGGCGAAAACGCTTTGGCTGACGTGTTCTCTCTCCCGGATCGCCTTGATCTGTTTCGGCTTCAAGGGCCGGATGGGCGTAAGGCAGGCAGCATCGAAACGCCGCATCGTCTGTTTGTCGATAACCCCACCATCGTGTAGGTCCTCCATCATTTCATGGATGGCCGCCATCGCATCGCTTCGATACTTTTTGCTCATTCGCTTTTCACCTCCACAAAATCGCCTCTCTTCAACAGCTCCGCAAGTTGATTCTCCGTCAACGCCAGGACGTGGTTCGCAGCTTCCTTGAACTGCTATATTCACACAGTTGCGCCATAATCCACTCTATAGCACTAGGTGCCATAGTTCAAGGTCTAGCCTGTGAGACAGGACGTGAGCCCTTGTCCCTCCCGGAGATCGCCCCGACTCGTCGGGACGCCAGGCAGCGCATGCTCGAAACCAAGCGCGAAACCCTGCCGCCCAAAAAGCACGGAAAGATTCCGCTGTGATTCTGCTGTGATTCCGAACGCGTTGTAAGTCACCGTGCTATACTTCGCCCTAGAGGGGAAAAATGGAGCGGGAATTTACTGCCGTGATCCAGAAGCGTGGCCGTTGGTACGTGGCCTATGTGGAGGAGATTCCGGGAGTCAATACGCAAGGCCGTACACTCGGAGAAGCGCGGCGCAATCTGCGCGAAGCGCTTCAGCTAATCCTTGAGACCAACCGTCAACTGGCAGCACCCAGCCTTCGCGACGCGCGGCGGGAACCCGTCCCGGTGCAAGTCTGAGGCCGAGACATGAAGCCTCGCGAGCTTGTGCGGCACCTCGCCGAGCAAGGCTGTACACCTCTCCGTGAGGACAATTTGTCTCTTGACAAAACGAGGCGAGTAGTATAAGCTAGATGTGCCATGAAGGTTCGGCGCCGTGCTACCCGCCGCGAAAGTCTCCCAAACTCCCGAACGCGCTCTCAGAACCACCCAACACAAAGAGATGTTAGAAATGAAGGTAGGTCCTCAGAGTTCATTGAAAACAAAGGGGCAAAAAAGTGGTCCTCAGAGTTTATTGAAAACAAACAAGTTAGCTCATTTTCACAATGAGTTAATGAAAGGAAAGGAGATAGGCGTTATGCCAGCGTTCAAAAACGCCGGAAGTTAGTCAGAAGGGCCGGTTGGACAGGATTCAGGCGGTGGGGTTGCCGCCATTCCCAGCGGGCGGGCGGCATTGGCCCACGTATCAGAGCCCCAATACTCTTGCGCAAACAGATACGCGGCCTCACCGAGTTGGGATGCAAGTATAATCGGCAGTTGCGACTGCAGGACAAAGACTTCACGGGCAAGGAGAAACCGTGTTCCGCAAAATTCTGATTGCCAATCGCGGAGAGATTGCCGTACGCGTGATGCGCGCGTGCCGCGAGATGAACATCCGCACCGTGGCGGTTTATTCGGATGTTGACCGCAAATCGCTGCACGTGCGTTACGCCGATGAGGCTTATCCCATTGGCCCGGCGCCCTCCACAGAAAGCTACCTGCGCATCGACCGCATCCTCGGCGCCGCGCTCCGCAGCGGCTCGGAAGCGATTCACCCCGGCTACGGATTTCTGGCGGAGAACCCTGATTTCGCGCGTGCCTGCGAAGATGCGGGAATGGCTTTTATTGGTCCTCCGGTGAGCGCCATGGCGTTGATGGGCTCGAAGACCGCCTCCCGCCACGCGCTGCTCCAAGCGGGATTACCAGTGGTCCCCGGCGCCGACCGCAATCTCGAAAGCTTCGAAGAGGTCGAGCGCGTCGCGGGTGAGATCGGCTACCCCGTGATGCTGAAAGCCACGGCCGGCGGTGGGGGCAAGGGACTGCGGATGGTGCGCGTGGAATCCGAACTGGAATCCGCCTACCGCACCGCTCGCTCGGAGGCGCAGAACGCCTTCAACGATTCGGCGGTTTACCTAGAAAAGTATATCGAGCACGCTCGCCACGTGGAAATCCAGATTCTCGGCGACCGGCACGGCCACTTGATTTACCTGGGCGAGCGCGAATGCTCGTTGCAACGGCGCCACCAGAAAGTGGTGGAGGAATGCCCTTCTCCCGCCGTGAATGACGATCTGCGCCGGCGCATGGGCGAAACCGCGGTGCGCATCGGCAAGCTGGCGGGCTATTGGAACGCCGGAACCGTGGAGTTTCTTCTCGACCCGCAAGGAGATTTCTATTTCCTGGAAATGAATACCCGTTTGCAGGTGGAGCATCCGGTCACGGAGTTGGTAGTCGGCATTGACTTGGTGAAAGAACAAGTCAGAATTGCGGCAGGCGAAACCCTGGCGTGGCGGCAAGAGGATGTGCGGATGCGCGGGGCAGCCATCGAGTGCCGCATTTACGCTGAAGATCCCGCCAACAATTTTTTTCCCTCGCCGGGGCGCATCACGCGGTTGCAGGTGCCGGCAGGGCCGGGCATCCGCCGTGACAGCGGGGTGTACGAAGGCTGGCAAGTGCCGCTGGAATACGACCCGCTGCTCTCGAAACTCGCCGTGTGGGCGACGGACCGCGCGGAGGCCATGGCGCGGCTGCGGCGGGCTCTGGGCGAATACGAAATTCAAGGCATCCGCACGAATATCCCCTTCTTTCGCCGCGTGCTGGAGCACCCGGATTTTGTGGCGGGCCGGCTGGACACTGGATTCATCGATCGTGTGCTGGCCGCGGGATTGATGGAGGAAGAGCCGCCGTCGGAAGAAGAGGAACGCGTGGCCCTGATGGCGGCGCTGCTGCTTGTGGAACGGAACGGCGACGCGGCACCGGCGCGCGCCACGGCGAGCAGCGGATGGAAGGAGGCCGGCCGGCACGCCTTACTCCACCGGCACCCCCAGCGGGCGGGCGGGAGGTCTTGATGAAATTCATCGCGCGACTTCATCGCGGGTCCAACATGTTGGAGCACGAAGCAGAACTGGTAGCGCACCAAACCGCGAACGGCGTGCGGCGCTTCCGCATCGGCAGCCAGCCCGCGGAGGCGCACTGCGAAGAAATCACTCCGGGTGTGTACTCATTGCTGATGAATGGGCGGTCGTACGAAGCGTACATCTCGAAGCGCCCGGGCGACGCCCCCGGCCTCGCCAGCCCCTATGTGGTCGTCGTGGGGCTGCGGCGATACCTTGTGGAGTTGCGCGACCCGCGCCGGTGGCGGCGGACGGGATCCTCCATCGAGGCGGAGGGCCCGCAGGAAATCGTGGCGCCTATGCCCGGAAAGATTGTGAAAGTACTGGTGACCGAAGGTCAGGAAGTAAAGCGTGAGCAGGGCCTGCTGGTGATCGAAGCCATGAAGATGCAGAATGAATTACGGGCGCCGCGCGCCGGGCGCGTCGAGCGCGTCTACATGGCGGAAGGCCGGGGTGTGGAAACCGGTGCGCGCCTGCTGCGGCTGGTGTGAGGCGGGGGTTGGGGGTTGGGGGTTGGGGGTTGGGGGTTGGGGTTCGGAATCAAAAATCTTGAATTGCGAAAAGTGAAACGGAGATTGGATTTGCAATGGCATATATACTATTAACATATGACCATTTCAAGAACTCCTAACCCCTAATCCCTAACCCCTAATCCCTAACCCCTAACTGCCATTGGGTGGAACGCCGCCCGCCTTCACGACTTCTTCCGCCAGGTGATTGATCACCTTGGAGCGGTTGCGCAGCATTTCGATGTACGCAGCCTTGAGCAGTTGTTCCTTCTCGTTGCGCAACGTTTGCCGGATGGCGCTCTGCACGCGGAGGTCGGCAAGGGTATGCTGGCCGGCTTCCTCGACTCCCAGGAGCTTGAAGATGTGGAAGCCGATATTGGATGGGATGATGGGAGAAAACTGGCCGACTTTGAGCGAGTTGACCACCTGCTTCAGCGCCGCGTTGAGGCCGGAGGCGGGGATGAACCCCATGTCGCCTCCGCCGGCAGCAGTGCTGGGATCCTCGGAGTACTCCTGGGCGAGCGTGGCAAAATCTTCGCCGCGCAACAGGTTTTCATAAAGGGCCTTGATTTTGCGCCCCGCCGCCGCGGGAGTCTTGGCATCGTCATTTTTCAAGTTACGGATCTCGGCATCGGGGCGGGGCGTCACCTGAATTTGCGCAATATGGTAGGTGGTCTCCGAAACATTGAAGTTCGTTTTGTTCTTCTGATAGTAGGAGGCGATTTCCGCGTCGGTGACGTCAATATGCGCTATGATATCTTTATTAATAAGCTTCGTTAAGATAATGTTCTCGCGGATCTGCTTGCGCAGAGCGTCGTTGTCCAAGCCCTGCTCCTGGAGTTTCTTCTGAAACTCTTCCTGGGAATAGGGGCTTTTCAGTTGCCCCACTTGGGCATCGATCTCAGATTCCGGAGCCGTGATGCGCGAGTGGAGAGCGTGCATGACCAGGATTTGATTGTTGATGAGTTCGTTCAGGATATTGAGTTTGAAGCTCGCGGCCTCTTCGGGGGTGACGGCGTCGGTGCCCTGGGTGGTGCGGCTGCGGTAGAGCCGCTCCACCTGCTCGCGGTAAACGGGCTGGTCGTCGACTTCCGCCCAAACCTCCTGCCCGGGCGCGGACTTGCGAACGCCGCACGCCGGCAGCAGGCTGAGGCCCACCAGGAGCGCCAGCGCGGCCGCGGTCAAGAGAAAATGAAAGCGATTAAGTTTGTCCATGAAATCATTGTAACCCGGCGGCGCTTCTCCGTGGGCAAAATTGCAGCCGTCTGGTAGAATAGATGTTGGCGATATTTCAGCTTTCGCTCCAAGAAGGGGTGTAGCAATGGCTCGTACCTGCGACCTTTGCGGAAAAGGTCCCAAATTTGGGAATCATATCAGTCACGCGCACAATGTGACGAAGCGCCGTTGGAATCCCAACCTGCGGCGCGTGCATGCCCTCGTGCAGGGGGCGCGCAAGAGGATTTACGCGTGCACGGCGTGCATCCGTTCGGGGAAGGTCACCAAAGTCAGCTAACCCGCAAACAGTCGTCAGTTGTCAGTCATCAGTTCTCAGTAAAAGCCTCAAGACGGAGCGGCTTTCACTGACAACTGAAAACTGATGACCGACGGCTTTTGTCCTCAGCCCTCGACTTCAGCGATGAGATCAATTTCCACTGACACGTTTCGCGGCAGGCGTGCCACTTCCACGGTGGCGCGAGCCGGCGGGCAGTCGCCGAAGAAGCGCGCGTAAACCTCATTCATCATACCGAAGTCCGCTATGTCCTTCAGATAAACCGTGGCTTTCAAAACTTGCCCCAGGCTTGACCCCGCGGCCTCCAGAATCGCCGAAAGGTTTTGCAGCACGCGCGCGGTCTGCACGGCGGCGTCGCCTTCCACAACGTGGCCGGTTTCGGGGTCGAGAGGGATTTGCCCGGACAGGAAAACCAGATTGCCGGAACGGACCGCTTGCGAATAAGGGCCGATGGCCGCCGGCGCCAAAGGGGTGGAGATAGCTTGTTTGCTCAAGTGATCCTCCGACGCGTGCGAAGCTTTGGAGTGCGGCAGCTTGCTGCCGCTTTCCTCCCCACGGGCTTGCTCGCGGGAATTTCAAGCGAGAGCACAATTCCCCGCCAACAAGCTGGCTGGCAAAGGTGGAAACTTCAGACCCGCCAGCAAGCTGGCTCGAGCCAAAGCGGCAGCAAGCTGCCGCACTCCAAAGCTTCGCACCGTATGCCAGGGTAGTGAGAAATCCAGACTACGGCTGCGTCACGCGTTCGACTTGATAGACGCCTTCGATTTTGCGCAGCGAGGAAATAATTTTTCCCATGTGCTCAATGTCCACAATATCGACGGTGACGTCGATGTGGGCGCGGTTGTCGCCGGTGCGGGCCTCAATATTCTGAATATTCGAGTGCACCCCGGCAATCGCGGCGGTAACGTCCGCCAGCATGCCCTGGCGGTCTTCCGTCAGCAGGGCCAGCTTGACGGGATAAAGCATGTATTTGGGGCCCATCCACTCGACGTCAATGCGGCGGTCCGCGTCGTAAAGCAAGTTTTGGACGTTCGAGCAGTGCTTGGCATGCACGGCGATGCCCTTGCCGCGCGTGATATAGCCGATGATTTCCTCGCCGCGCACGGGACTGCAACATTTGGCGCGATAGACCATCAGGTCGTCGTGGCCATCCACTTGGATGGCGGCGTCGGAAGCCGCCCCCAAGGCGCGCTTGACGGAACTCGCCAGCCGCGAGGCCTGCACCGGTTCGAGCTTGGCCGTGGGCGCGAGCTTGGCGAGCACTTGCCGCACCGCGAATTTTCCGTAGCCGATGCCGGCGTAAAGATCGTCGGCCGCCGTACAGCCGTAGTCGCGCGCCACGCGCGCGTAATCCTCGTCGGTAATCTTCTTCAGGGCGACATCGTACTTGCGTGCTTCCTTTTCCAGCAGCCGCTTGCCAATCTCCAACGCCTGCTTGCGTTGCGCAACATTGATCCAGTGCTTGATTTTATTGCGCGCGCGCGAAGTGTTCACCAGCCCCAGCCAGTCGCGGCTGGGAGCGTGGCTGGCCTGCGTAGTGATCTCCACGATGTCGCCATTCCGCAAGTGGTACTTGAGCGGCACGATGCGGCCGTTCACCTTGGCGCCCACGCAATGATGGCCGACCTCCGTGTGGATGGCGTAAGCGAAGTCGATGGGGGTGGCGTCGCGCGGCAGGACAATGACTTTTCCCTTGGGCGTAAAGGTGTAAACCTCTTCCGGGTAGAGGTCAATTTTCAGGGTGGAGAGGAATTCGCCGGGGTCGCGCATTTCCTGCTGCCACTCGACGAGGTGGCGCAGCCAAGCGAAGCGCTCCTCGTCCTGCTGCGTGAGCGGGCGCCCGTCCTTATACTTCCAGTGCGCGGCGATGCCCTCCTCGGCGATGCGGTGCATTTCCTCCGAGCGAATCTGCACTTCAAAGGGCTGGCCGTGCGGGCCAATGACGGAAGTGTGCAGCGATTGATAGAGGTTGGGACGCGGGATGGCGATGAAATCCTTGATGCGGCCGGGGACGGGCCGCCAGGTATTGTGAATGATCCCCAGGGCGGCATAGCAGTTCTTGACGTTGTCGGTGATGATGCGCACGGCGAGCAGGTCATAGACCTGCTCGATGGGAATCTGTTGGCGGCGTAACTTCAGCCAGATGCTGTAAAGGCGCTTGATGCGCCCCTCGACCCGCGCCGGGATGTTGGTCTCTTGTATTTTGGCTTCCACCTGAGCGCGCACCTCCGCCAGGAAGGCGTCGCTCACCTTGCGCCGGCTCTCGATGGCGCGCTTCAGGTCTTCGAAAGCCTCGGGCTCGAGATGACGGAAAGCCAGGTCTTCCAGTTCGCCGCGGATTTTTCCCATACCCAGGCGGTGGGCAATGGGGGCGTAGATTTCCACGGTCTCGCGCGCGATGCGCTGGCGGCGGTCGGGAGGAAGATACTCGAGGGTGCGCATGTTGTGCAAGCGGTCGGCGAGTTTCACCAGGACGACGCGAATGTCATCCACCATGGCGAGGACCATTTTGCGGAAATTCTCGGCCTGCTGTTCTTCCGGGCTCAGAAACTTGATGCGGCTGATCTTGGTGACGCCCTCGACGATGCGCGCCACTTCCGCGCCGAAGTCCTGCCGCACCAATTCGGGCGTCGTGTGCGTATCCTCGATCACGTCGTGCAGCATGCCCGCCGCCAGGCAGACGGGGTCCAGTTTCATGCCGGCGAGGATGTGCACCACTTCCAGCGGATGGGAAATGAAGGGCTCGCCGGAAAGGCGCTTCTGGTGGGCGTGTTGGGAGGCCGTGAATTCGTAAGCGCGCCGGAGCAAAGAGAGATCCTCGCCCCCACGGTAGGACTGCACTTGCCGGAGAATGTCCTCGAATTGAACCATACTCACTACCGACACTCATTCTAACAGGTCGGAGGAGAACGGTGTAGCTGCCTTCACCGCAGAGGCGCTGAGACGCAGAGAAAAGGACTTTTGCTTTCGAATCTCTGCGCCTCCGCGCGTCTGCGGTGAGAAACGTCAACTCGGATTTCTCGTCACGGGATGGGAAGGACGGGGATTCGGAGTGTGCGTGAGTACTCGGCCAGCAAACGTAGAGGCCGCC
>JBEKAD010000086.1:0-11936 GCA_050018435.1 Terriglobia bacterium | reverse complement strand
ATGTCTTCGAGCAGCGCCCCCGTGTGGCCGTGGCGCCGAATCGCAAAAATCCGGATCAGCAAGCGAGTTTCGTTCACGACTTTGAGGATGCGAGCGTTTGCCGCCAAGCGCATCAGGTGGGAGTGAAAGGCAAGGTCATGGGCCGCGAAGCGGCGCATTTGCTCCTGGTCCAGCTCCGGGCCGCCCGCTCGATCCAAATCGTCTTTGAAGGTTAGGATCGCATCCGTCAGAGCCTGCAACTTGTCGAGATCCGCCTGGTGGAAAGGATGGCGTGCTGCCTTGCCCACCGCATAAACCTCGAGCGCCTCGCGCAACTCATATAATTCAATGATGTCTTGGCGAGTAAGGCTTGCGACAGCAGCCCTGCGGTTTGGGCTCTGCTCGATTATGCCTTCTGCGGCCAACTGTCCGAGGGCTTCGCGGACGGGGGTGCGACTAACTCCCAACTCCTTGGCGACGGAGAGTTCGGAAATGGCGTCACCGGCGCCGAGTTCACCGGAGGCAATTTTCCGTCGAATAAACAGGCAAACTCTTTGGCGAACTGAAGTGCTGTTGTCGCGGCCCTGGGAGGCCGGCTTCTTGCTCATAAGGTCAAATCTCCTGAATCAAAGTAGGATGCTCCCGGTGAGGGGAGGCCCTCCTTTTAATTCGCACGTTCAGTATAAGCTGAGACACGAAAATTCAAAACAAAAAATTTTTGTTGACACTTGCACACAACTGTGTACAATCCCGATGAATAGGGTGACTTGACCTATGCTTGTCACGCTTTTGGACGTGCCGAATTTCACCTCGTCAGTTCCGCCACGCAGTCGCCGGGATATGAATGCAACACTATCAACCATAATGGCTCTATTGCGTCGGGGTGAGGTGTACCCCATAGGGTCTTGGGTCAGATTTCTTATTTGAGAAAGGGGACAACGATATGAAAAGTCTTAGGTCTAGTTTTTTGATAGTTCCTCTCTTGGTGCTATGGGTGGCCACTTCCCTGTTCGGACAAGGCAGCGGTCTTAGCGGCGCCATCAACGGCTTCGTGTCTGACCCCTCGGGCGCTGCCGTCGCAGGGGCGTCGGTCAAGGTCATCAACGTGGGCTCGGGTGCAAGCTTTACCGCTGCCACCACCAGTGACGGCTTTTACACGATGCGGTTCCTGGTTCCCGGCACCTATCGAGTGGAGGTGTCGCAACCGGGCTTCAAGACCCTGACGGTGCAGAACGTCCTGGTGCAAACGGCGTCCACCCCAACGGTGAATGCCAAGTTGGAGTTGGGGGCCGTAGCACAGTCGGTCACCGTCACGGCCACAACCTCCCTCCTGGAGATGCAAAGGGCCGACACCGGGACCACCGTCGAAAACAAACTGGTTGACATGACGCCGGAGAATCAGGGTACTCTCACCCAGATTTACTATGAAACTCCCGGGGTTCAGCCGGTAAGGAGCAGCAGGGGCTATACTGCTGGGGGCGTGGGCGACGGAAGTCAATTCAGTGTCAACGGCAGCGCCGCCAACATTACCCAGGGTGGTTGGCATGGAACTCCGAACAACGTGCTGGTGGACGGCGTGAGTGCCCGCGAATCCGGCATTTTCAGCGCCGATATTTTCTATAACCCCAGCGAAAATGCGACCGCCGAGCTGAAGGTGGTCTCCCTTCCCTTTAGCGCGGAGTACGGGCACACGATCGGGGGGGCCATTATTGTCACCACCAAATCCGGCGGGAACCGCTGGCACGGCAGGGGCTTGGAAGAGGTGCAGCCTGCCGGGTTGAGAGCGAACAACTTCACAAACAACTATAGTGTCCCCCTGGTGCCGAGGCCCCCCGGCAGTGTGAACCACGAAGTCGGCTATCTGGGCGGGGCGATCAAGAAAGACAAGCTCTTTGTCTTCGGCGATGCGGAAAATTGGTACAATACCTCGGTCACGAGCTCCTACATGGGCTCGGTTCCCACCGCCGCGATGCGCCAAGGCGACTTCACCCAACAATATTACAACAGCGGCACGTCGTCGGCCCCCGTGGCGTCGATGGTAGCCATTTATGACCCCTTTTCGTGCGCCACTTACAATACGGGGGGCGTGTGCCAAGCCCGATACGCAATTGGGCCGACGGACCCACACTTCACGACTTCCGCGAACGTGATTCCGTACAGCGCATGGTCACCCGTTGCCCAGGCCCTTTTCCCCTCCGGCAGCCCGCAAAAGTACTTCCCCCTGCCGACGGGGCTGGGCGCCGCGATCGGATCGACGGGAAAATACGTTACCATGACCAACAATTTTATTCCGCCGCCGAGTGGATGGAGCGTGAATCGATACTATATTGGGCGCATGGACTACGACATTACCCCCAGCACCCGGATTATGACGCGTTATATTCACACTTTGTTTTATCAGTTGGATCCGCAGTTCTATCCCGACCTTGGTTTTCAACCGGCCGATAACAACTTTCCCTATATCCGCCAAGGGGACAGTGGCGGTCTAGAAATCACGCATACCTTGTCCCCCACCAGCGTCCTGAGCTTCACCGTGGGCTTTTGGCGGTTCTCGGATTTTGGTTCGAACGCCTATCGCAGCGACTACAATCAGCAGCAACTCAATTTCAGCCCGACCTTCGTCGCCCAGTCCGCAACGGACGCCGCTATACCCGTAATTACCTTCACCGGGGGAAGCAATAAGGGCGGCACCGCGTGGACGGGTATTGGCACGGGAACCGGCACTTACAACCCCGCCCAGACCACCCAGTTCTACGGACTTTGGTCAAAATCAATGGGCCGGCAGACCCTCAAGGTGGGCGCTGAACTCGTCAACGAGCGCGCGTATAATCGAAACGGTGGTAATACCGCGGGGGCTTTCAGTTTTGATCCCGAGGGCACCGAGCTAGTTCCTCTTAAGACTACCCCGCTCGGTCAGGGCGACTCGTTTGCGTCCTTCCTGTTGGGGGTAAGCAACAGCCTGTCGATCGCTAGAAACGTAGAGCTGGCGCGCCAAGCCTGGACGACGGGCGCCTACTTTCAGGACGATATCAAGGTCTCACCCCGGCTGACGATCAATGCGGGCGTGCGTTGGGATTGGACCGGCGCCCTCACCGACCGCCACAACCTGATGAGCGGCCCCTTCAACGCGACCGTGGCGAGTCCCATCGCCGCCGCCGTACAGGCCGCCGCCGGCGCCTCGAATTGTGCCGCCTGCGTGAGCGGGTTGGTGGGGGGCCTGACTTTCCCGGGCGTCAATGGCTTGTCGCGCTCTCCGTATGACTCAACCTTCCGCAGTTTCCAACCCCGGCTCGGCTTCGCCTATCAACTGTCGCCGAAGACCATCATCCGTGCGGGCTGGGGAATGTTTGTTACAAATATGGAGTACGATCCCGGCTCCACCGGATTCAGCGTCACCACCACCGGGACGGAGTACAGCCCGACCGACCTGCCGCTGAACCTCCTTGCCAATCCCTTCCCGAATGGACTGCTGGCGGCAACAGGATCATCGCTGGGCCTGAGTACGGCGCTGGGCAGCTCGATCTCCTTTACGGACCCGCACGCGCGGCCGCAGCAGGCGCAAATGTTCAACTTCAACGTCCAGCGGCTGTTATCGCCGAACACGGTGCTGACCGTCGGCTACGTTTACAACCGCGGAACGAATCTCCCCATCAGCCATAACCTTAACCACATGACGCAGACCCAACTGAGCGCTTGCCTGGCGGCGCCCACCACCTGCACCACTCCCGTCACCAATCCCTTCTATGGCATCCTCCCCGCCAGCTCCGGCAGCGGTCTGGGCGCAAAAACCATTGCACAGTCCACGTTGTATAATCCCTACCCGCAGTTTACCTCGGTCACGGAGGCTGCTAGCCCGCTGGGGGACTCCGAATTCCACGCCCTCCAAGCCACGCTGATCCGTCACTTCACCCACGGGATTAGCGCTACCGTCGGATACACGAACGAGAAATGGGCGGGTCACAATTTCTTCGCGAATCCCACGGATCCTGCGCCCCAGAAGGACATCGGCTGTTTTGATCGGCCCCAAATGCTCCAGGCCAACTGGGTCTACGAGATCCCCATCGGGCGGGGCCACTATCTCGGCGGTAATATGCCCCGCTGGGCGAATGCCATCCTGGGCGGCTGGCAGCATAACGCCGTGTTCTTTGTCTGGGAAGGCATTCCCTGGAATTTCCAGAATAACCAAGCCCAGCCGCTCGCGGGCGTCCCCAAGTATGCTAGCCCGCGGAGTACAGACCATTGGCTGAATCCCGCGGCCTGGCAGGTGCCTACTTATTCTTCCCAGTTCCCGAATGTTACCTGGAGCGTCATCGACGATCATGTTCGGTTACCGCGATACCACCAGATGGATCAGGGCATTCAGAAGAGCTTCAAGGTTAAGGAACGGGTCACTGCGATGCTCCGGGTCAGTTTTTGGAACAGCTTCAATACCCCCGACTGGGCTAATCAGTCGAATTTTAGCGGTAGCGTATCGAATCGTTCGAATTCGGCTTTTGGGGAGATCACCCCGACTGTTGGCTATTCAAACAATCCGCGCCTCGGTATCCTCGAGGGACGGGTCGATTTCTAGTCCCAGACCACTTAGCGGGATTCTTAACGGCAACGCCAGTTAACCACTGGCCCAACGCAAATAGCTCGAAGACGATAGACGGTTAAAACGCGTGACATCCTCCCGTAAGGTGGCTGGTGACAGCCCACCCCAAGGGAGGATGCCATGCCCCCCTATAAATTTGAAAAGAGTCGTACGCTTCTTCCACCGGAGAGGCGCTGAGGCGCAGAGGTCTGAAAACAAAGAGGCATTTCTCTGCGCCTCAATGGCGAAAACTGTACTTTTTTACAGCTTCTTGCGCCATAGGCTACAATCTGTCGGCCCTGAGGGGCCTGAGCACGCGCAGCCAGTAATTCGGACAATTAGACCCCCCAAAAAAAGATTTTCCCCTCCCGGCAGGAAAGAGCCGACCTAAAGGTCGTTTCGGCACTACTCACACCGCCATTTCAACCCTAAAATACGACCCGGAAAAGGCGGCAGTTGGCGCTACCGTACTCCAAGGCGCCTGCGGCGCGGGGAACGGCGGTTTCTTTCACCCTTCGACATCGTGGACGGGGGCAAAGCCCCAGCGCGCAACTTAGCGGGCAAGGTCATTTCACGCCACGACGAAGAATGCGCCTGAGATTGGCAGTTCGCGCGCGCCCTTCCCGACAACCCTCAGGCGCCACGCCCCGCGGTGCATTTCGCCGATCCTTCTCTGTAATGCCCCTGCTTACGCCAGGCGGCGGAATCCCGTATGGGCTATGGGCCCTTTCAATCGCTGCGCTACATCGTTTTGATTCAAGGCTTCGGCGATTTCGCCAAAGGCCTCGTCAACAGCCTCCAGATAGCTTCTGACATGATCAGGCTGATGGGCATGGGCCGCATAAAAAGCGTTGGTTGCCAGGAAGCCCTTTCCCAGCATGATCTGGGTGAAGAGCGTACGTATTGTTTGGCCATCCTGATAATTGAACGAAAAATGAGAGAGCGGTGGCATGCCACTCACCGTGATCGCCAATTTGGCGCGAGTCGCGGCAGCGCGCCAGCCCGATTGGATTTGGGTCCCTATGGCGATCAAGTGGCGTGCCACATCAAGCCGTCGATGCTTGCGAATGGTCGCTAGCGCCGCGGCTGGGCCGATCCTTTCAGTCCAGTAGGTACTGCTGATGAAAGTGCTTTGAAAGGCTTTCATCACATCCGCAATTCCGATAATGGCTGCCATCGGATATCCGTTGCTCATGGCTTTGGCAAAGACTGCCATGTCCGGAACGATCCCGTAATGAAGGTGTGCCCCTCCGGTTATCAACCGCCATCCGGCGGAAACTTCATCAATGATCAGAACCGCCCCAAGGCGCGAGGCGATACTCCGAATGCTCTCGAAGAAACCCGGTTGAGGCTCAACATTCCTGATGGGTTCCATCACGATGGCCGCCAGTTCGTTCCCGTTTTCGGACACGATCTCTTCCAGTTCCTCGAGATGGTTATAGCGAAAAGGGAGGGCTGTTCCCAGCAACCCGCGAGGCACACCCGCGGGCGCCAAGCCGGACAGCAGATGTCCATCAAGAGCGGCGTCGTCAGCAAGGTTGGCGGCAAGGTACCAATCATGCCATCCGTGATACCCACAGAATGCGATCTTATCTCGCCCCGTGCTGGCGCGCGCCACGCGCACGGCAACCGCCAAGGCTTCGCCTCCACACCTCGCGTATCGCGCCATGCTCGCCCACGGATGCAGTTCGCATAGCAACTCAGCCAGTTCCACTTCTTCCGGGCAATTTAGCGTGGTCATAGACCCGGAATCAATTGCCGCATGCACAGCTTTGTCCACATCCGGATCTGCATACCCCAGAATGCAGGCGCCAATCCCCATGTAAGCCATGTCAACGTACTTCCTGCCGTCGAGGTCCCATACTTCGACCCCTTTTGCCTTGGCGTAGTAGCTCGGCCACTGCTCCGGCAGAAACATTTCGGGCCGCTTGGAAAGCAACTGTGTGCCCCCTGGAATCATCCTTCGCGCTTTCTGGTACATGTTTTGACCTGTTGAAGCCATGAACCCATCTCCTTAAGAGTCATGCTGGAAACGCCTCGTGCGACCTTGCCGGGCGTGAGCAAGAGGTTGCCGGCCGAACCAGGGATGATTTTCAGCAACGAGCTCTGTGGCGCGATCGCAAAGCCTCATGGACTTTGGACCACGAGTCACATTCAGTTCTGCCCTTCGGTCAAAAAGATAAGGCCACGCTTCGTCCGAGGCTCCGGCGATCAGACTCCGACTCCCAGCATTCGACGCGCATTGTTATAGAAAATGTCCTCGATCTGCGAGTCGCTCAGCCTCATCCTCCTGGCAGCAAGCTTCAGAGCTCGCAATGACTCATGCCCGACAAAGAGCGGTTGAATCTTACCGTAAGACGCGACTGTGTCCCAAGCCAAGGTGTCTTCATAGAGCCAAAGAAAACTATCGCCAATCGCTACGCAACGTCCTCGCAGATGGCTGACGGGAAAATCCGACCCCCACATAAGACGGTCGTGTCCCAGCGCTTCAACGATCGCCTCGAATCCACCGGCTTCCGTAACTGCGGAAGAGTCACACCACAGATTGCGCAGTCCGCTCAGGGTATGGATTCCCTCGATGGTGTGGAAAGGATTAAATCCGCGCGCGGCGTGAGCGAGAATCAATTTGATGTTGGGATACTTCTCGCAATAGTAGCGAATCTGGTCCTGGTTAGCCGGATCTGCTATCGCCCGTGCCTTCACAAGATGTAAGGTGATGGCAAGCCCTTCTTCATGCGCAATGCGGACGTGTTCTTCGGCCAGGTAGTCCCTGACCTCCGCATTCCATGTATCTTTTCTATGGGAGAATGTGTGATAGACCTTTAGGCCGACAAACTTGTTTCTTCTCACTTCTTGCCTTACCAGCTCCGGATCTTGATTTGGCGAGACGATGAGTGACCCTCGCGAGCTCTCACTTTTGTCCAGCTCCTGCGCCACAAATTGGTTGGACGCATTGCGCCACTCCTCGCTCAAGCCCACACCAAAGAAGAGGCCGGAGAGCTTCCGCCCAGGAATGAGCCATTCCATTTGCCGCCTGAATTCCCCAAGCGAAACAACCGCCGGGCCTTTGTCGACGGGGCTCTCAGGACCCCAATGAGCCAACTCATAAAGGTGTGCATGAGCATCGAAAATCTGCTCGGGTACGAAGCCCTCGAGTTCTTTGGCAAAGAACTCACGATCGTCGTCACGAACCTCCCATGTCTTCGGCATGTTACCCTCGCTGGTAATCGTTCTGCCTTTCCCTGAGCGTCTGTGGGGAATGAGGTTTCTTCAACGAAGCATCAATGATTGACCGACGGTATCGTTTTGCCAAGTGGTTGACTCTACTTACGGAAAAGTCTATCTCTGGCAAACTCCCAGGGGCGGCCAATCGTGAGATTTCAGGGCCTTCCCTCGACGCCGACCTGGCTGCTGGTCTCTTCACCCCTGTCGGTCTCAGAGTCCGATCGGCCTCAATACTTGCCGAACTTCTCGACGAGGTCCCGCATCATTTCGATGCGATATTCCGGCGTACCGGGAGGCACTTGATCCCCGGCAGCGGCAATCAGGCGCGGGCTCGTTTTGCGAATCGCCAGCCAATCAAGCACGGATTTTCGGAACTCATCGTCGCTGTGAATTTCCGTCCACACAGCAGGTGGAACGCCGCCTGACAGAATAAGGCCGGGCCCGGCTTCTTCCCGACACTCTTTGGGTCTGAGATCACCCCCGGGATATGGCGTTACCGCATCGATGCAGTCCGCTCCAATTTGTGCGAACTCCCGCAAAAGGCCGCGTAGTCGACCGTCCACGTGCACAGCACTATACTTGCCTGCCGATTTGATCCGCCTGAAAGCTTCTCGATAGAACGGTGCTGACCATTGGCGGAAAAATCGTGGAGACTGGATATCACTGCTGAAGTTGTCACCCATGAAGATGACTTCGCCTGGGCACTGGCAGAGCATTTCGATGCTGGTGAGGAGGTTTTCGTTGATGGCGGCAACGACGTCAGCCATCGTCTCGGGAATGTCGGCAGTGGCGTGAATCGTCCCTTCGATGCCCATCCACAAGCTCAGCAGGAACCCCATCGCGCTGTACGTCGATGGCATATAAAGCACCCCGAGATGGTCGACGGCGTGTTGCCATTTCTCAAACCGGTCAAAGGCCGGAACAAATCGGGCACGAGTCATCGCGTATTCAAACACGCGCAAGTCCTGTTCCCCGCATATACCCCATTTTGAGATGCCCCAGGAATAGCTCTGCTCTTCCCAACGCCGTCTGCGCTCGATAGTCCCTAGGGGTGTCTCCATGCGCCAAACAATTTCGAGTCCGCCAGCAGAGAGCTCGTTGCTCACTGTGTTGACGACATCATTCGGGTAGACAATGTCGTAACACGATGTGAGGTTGGCAAGGTAGAAGCCGGCACCGGCTTTTTTGTGGTACTCGATCAGTGGAAGATCGGGTTCGATAGCCGAACTGGAGAGGTCGAATGGAATCTTATGCTTTTGGTTGAACCAGTGCGATAAATCCAGGAAGAATGGGACGCGATCTGGAGTTTCTCCCCGATAAACAGCCAACATTCGCTCGCGCTCTGTCATGCCCGACTCTCCGTGAGGTGCGCCTCTGATTCGAGCAGTTAGGATCTGATCTTTCCCTAGAGTCGAACGTTTCGACCAAATATGGCGAAGGTCGTAGTCGCAGTCAAGTAATAAACGTCAGTCGAAGTGGTTGCCGGAGAGGAAGGGGCATGCCCCGGAGCCGGGGGCTTTTTTTTAGCGATGCTTTTCTTGCAGGTTTGTCGCCACACGAACCGTGCCCTTACTCCAACACAACCCAATAGACCATCATTCAGACCATATCTTGTTCGGATGCGAATGGCCGTCCTGCGATTTGACACGGTGAAATGCACGATTATAATGTTCAGTTCATGAGAATGTTTTATTCTACTCACGAACCCCGAGGCGACCTCGATTCCCCATGATCGTTCGAACGTCTTTGCTAACTGCGATCAGGAAGTGAAAACACGCGGATTGTCGCCACCGGGATTTGTGGATTGAACGGCACTGCAAGGAAGGGATCAAGACCATGAGCACTGCCTACACAGGAAGCTCAATTGAATGGGCCAAAGTTGATTTGAAGAGGGTTCCCCACATCGTCAGTGGAGAGGTGCCAGGGCTGCGGTCAAAGGAAATGCACCGGCGCGCCGCAGCGATTATGAAGGGCTACTCAAGCCAGGTCACGCTCTTTCCGGTAGTATTTGAAAAGGGTTATGGGTGTACGCTCACTGACGTGGATGGAAATGTTTATTTGGATTTCTCATCCGGGATCTATGTGGCCACGTTGGGTCACTGTCATCCCAAGGTTACCACGGCGGTGCAACAAGCCGCCGGCCAGTTGATGAACTGCCATGATTTCACGACACCTGTTAAGGTCAGGCTGCTCGAAAAGCTGAAGCAGGTTCTGCCCGGCGATTTGGCAGGGGTGCAATTGTACGACAACGGGACGACCGCCGTGGAGGCTGGATTGCGAGTGTGCCGCGCCGCAACGCGAAAGCACGAATTCCTCTCGTGCTTTGGTGATTTCCATGGCAAAAGCGGCCACGCTGTCAGTTTGGCACGCATGAAGGCAGTGAATGGGGCCACTCGAGCCGCTGGTTTTTACATGCTACCCCGTCCCAATCCGTACCGGCCTCTGTTCAAGAAGGCCAACGGAGTCATTGATACGGATGCGTACTTTGCGTTCTATAACGAATTCATCGACGAGGCGACGACCGGGCAAGTGGCAGGAATCGTCCTGGAGCCCATTCAGGGGTGGGCGGGATCAATCTTCCCGCCGGACGATTTCTTCCCCAAACTGCGCCGCTGGTGCGATGCGCGCGGGATCCTCTTGATGGCAGATGAAGTTCTGACGGGGATGGGGCGGACGGGGAAGCTGTTAGCGATGGAACACTGGAACACTTTGCCGGATGTCGTGACCTTGGGCAAGGGCTTTGGCAACGGATTCCCGGTCACGGCAATGGTGGTGCGGGAACCTTTTGCCAGCGCCGTGGAACACATCAGTGCTTCGACAAGTTACGGGGGGAACCCTATGGCGTGCGCCGCGGCTTTGGCTTCTATCGAGGCCATTGAAGAAGAGGGGTTGCTTGAGAATGCCCAGCGGCTGGAAGGATACTTTGTCAAGCGTTTGGCCCAGATGATGGCTGACCACCCCATCATCGGGGATGTGCGATGCAAGGGGTGCCTGATGGGTATCGAATTGGTGAAAGACCGCACGAGCAAAGAACCCTTTGCCGAAGCGGGCCAGTTTATTTACAAGGAAGCGTTCCGAAATGGCTTGGCCTGGATTCCGGCAGGCCACATTCTGCGCATGAGTCCCCCGATCGTAATGGATTTGGATGTAGCGGCAAAGTGTATGGACATCATTGACGAGGCGATGGGGCAGGCGGAACGCCAATTCGGCTACTCGAGGTGAGAGCGGAATCCCCCGCGCGCACGGTGAATGACCATATGAAAAAGGTACGGTTTGGCCTGATTGGTTGCGGGCTGATGGGGCGGGAGTTTGCGAGCGCGGCGGCACGCTGGTGCCATTTGACGGACGTGGAGGTGCGCCCGGAATTAGTCGCAATTTGTGATCGCTTTGACCGAACCCCACCTGATTTGGCTCGGTGGTATACAAAGAATTTTCCCTCCATCCGTGAGGTTACCAGCGATTATCGGCAGCTCCTGGCCAACCCTGAAGTGGAAGCCGTTTATTGTGCCGTCCCCCACCACTTGCACCAGGAGTTCTATTGTGCGGCCCTGGAAGCGGGGAAGCACTTAATGGGCGAGAAGCCCTTTGGCATCGACAAGCCCGCCAACGACGCCATCCTGGCGGCGGTGAGAAGACACCCGGAATTGCTTGTTCGTTGCTCGTCGGAATTCCCCTTCTTCCCGCCGGTCCAAAGAATCGGGGACATGATCGAGCAGAAGGCTTTCGGCCGAATTATCGAGGTCAATTGCGGGTTCATTCACTCCAGCGACCTTGACCCCAACAAGCCCATCAACTGGAAGCGCCAGGTGGAATTCAATGGCGAGTATGGTTGCATGGGCGACCTCGGAATGCACCCCTGCCACGTGCCTTTCCGGGCGGGATGGCGGCCCCGTAATGTGCGCGCCATTCTCTCGAAGCTTGTGACCGAGCGTCCCGATGGGAAAGGAGGAAGGGCGCCTTGCCGTACCTGGGATAATGCGACGCTTTTCTGTGAGGTCGAGTGTGCGTCAAACGAGGCAGGGTTCCCCTTGACCATCAAAACGCAACGGATCGCCCCGGGGGAGAAGAACACCTGGTATTTGGAAGTTCTCGGGACATCGGCCTCTGCCAAGTTCAGTACCAGGAACCCCCGTCGCCTGGAATTGCTCGAGTATCGGGG
>JBEKAD010000085.1:0-11955 GCA_050018435.1 Terriglobia bacterium | reverse complement strand
GAGGATGTCAACAGCCTGGTGGATGTGGGAATTGACGGTTCAATCTGTGGCGAGATTGAAAACCTGTGCACCGGGATCGGGAAGAAGAAAGTGGCGCAGGTCGTGTTAACGCATGGCCACTACGACCATGCCGCTGGCCTGGGCGTGGTCGTGGCGAGTTATCACCCGCAAGTATGTGCCTTTGCGCCGGGCAAGCATGTCGATGTCCTAATGCTTGACGGCCAATTTCTCCGCCTGGGCGATCGGGAGTTTGAGGTCCTGCATACTCCGGGACATTCGGAGGATTCGATTTGTTTGTACTGTGCCCGGGAACGAACCCTCTTCGCGGGAGACACGCCGCTCGATGTGAAGACCCTAGGAGGTTCCCATCCCTGGGAACTCCTGGCTTCGCTGGAGAGAATCGCCAGTCGCGACGTGGCGACGATTTATGCCGGGCATGCCAGTCCCGTGACCTCGGGGGTGCCGGAGCTGCTCCGCAGGACGATCCGGAACATCCGCCAAAGCACCCTCAGTTACAGCTACAGTGGCGGTGTCCCAAGACCTAAGTTACACGCTGGTGGGGGTGAAATAAGCCTCCCTGCGCGGGACGGGAGTTAGGCCCGCCCAGCCAAGCTGCGGTCGTGCATGGTGGTAGTACCGCCCGAATTCCCCCCCGACCCGGAGGCGGGTCGGGGAGGAGCAAGGTTGTCGCCCCTTTCAAGTACGACGACAGCGCCAGGGGCTCGGGGGCTGCGGATTTCCGTTCGACGGCCAAACAGACTCACGATGCGCATTGGGCGAGTCGAGCCATGACGCCGCCTGGCACGACCGCGCGCGTCCAGTAAGCAGAAACGGGCAGTGGCCCGGGCAGAAAGGGGTTCGTGAAATTCGCCGTAAACCTCGAACCCCTCTTGGCCGATGAATATGAGGATGACAGTACGATTCGTCAGCGGAGGGAGCTTTCGTGCGCGCACTCATAATTGACGACTCAAAAGCCATGCGGAGCATCTTGGGCAGAATTCTCCGCAGGCTGGGCTTTGAAATCGTTGAAGCGGCCAATGGCCGGGAAGCCCTGGAGCGACTCCAAGCCATCGGAAAGATCGACTTGGCCCTGGTAGATTGGAACATGCCGGAAATGAATGGCTTCGATTTTGTTCGCGCCGTTCGGGCCGAGCACATGTATGACGGTGTGCTCTTGATGATGGTGACCACCGAAACCGAAATGGAAAGCGTGGTTCGAGCCCTCGCAGCGGGGGCCAACGAGTACGTCATGAAGCCCTTCACCCAGGAGGTCATTCTGGAGAAACTGCGAATCTTCGGGATGGCAGGTTCTTAGCTTATGCCCAAGATCAGAATCCTGGTCGTCGATGACTCGGTGGTCGTCCGGCGCATGGTCAGTGACGCGCTGGCTTCCGATCCACAACTGGAAGTTGTCGGAGCTGCCGCCAACGGGAAGATTGCCCTTGCCAAAATCCCTCAGGTCAATCCCGATATCGTCATCCTCGACGTGGAAATGCCGGAACTGGACGGGCTAGGCACGCTGGTGGGGATCCGCAAGTCGCTACCCGCTCTGCCGGTCATTATGTACAGCACCCTCACCCAGCGCGGCGCGGAAGCCACCCTCGAGGCGCTCTCCAGGGGTGCTACGGACTATGTCACCAAGCCTTCCAACGTCGGAAGTGCTGCCCAAGGGTTGGAATGCATTCGGACGCAACTGATTCCGAAGATCAAAGCGATTTGTAGCCGCGCCTTGGGGATACCCGTTCCCTCCCTTCTGGCCGCAAGCGTTGCTTCCAAGACGCTCCCGCCGCGCTTGGCATCGCCTCGTCGTGAAGAGCAAATCAACATTGTTGCTATCGGTGTGTCCACGGGGGGACCCAATGCCCTTGCCAGTCTCATTCCATCTTTTCCGCGCGACCTTCCCGTACCCGTGGTCATCGTTCAACACATGCCTCCCGTATTTACCCGTCTCCTGGCGGAGCGCTTGGCTGCGAAGTCGCAAATAGGCGTGGAAGAGGGTTACCCGGGAGCCGTCCTGGGGCCTGGCTGCGCTTGGCTAGCTCCAGGCGACTACCATATGGTGGTAGCCAGTGACCACCAGCAGGTGACGCTTCGCACCTACCAGGGTCCGCCGGAAAACTCCTGCCGCCCGGCTGCGGACGTGCTATTCCGTTCGGTGGCCGAGGTCTACAAACCTCATGCCCTGGCTGTGGTGATGACCGGGATGGGCCAGGATGGCCTGCGGGGTTGCGAACATATTCGCGAGTCCGGCGGGCAAATCCTGGCGCAGGATCAGGCGACGAGCGTGGTTTGGGGAATGCCCGGGTTCGTGGCAAACGCCGGTCTGGCCGATAAAGTTCTGCCCCTGGATGAACTCGGCATGGAAATCCTCCGCAGGGTTCGAAAGGGCCGGGAATCAACCCGGGAGTTCAAATCCGCCCCCTGGACGGTGGAGTCGACTATCCCAAGATGAACCTCAGCCTACCGGAATTCAACTACATCCGACGCCTTGTCCTCGAGCAATCGGCGATTGTGCTGGAGGAGGACAAGGGATATCTCGTTGAATCCCGCTTGTCGCCACTGGCCCGTCGCGAGGGGTTCGCTTCGCTTGACCTCCTGGTTCGAAAGTTGCAGGCCGAGCCCTTTCACGGTTTGCATCGCCGGGCCGTGGAGGCCATGACCACCAACGAGACGACTTTCTTTCGCGACTTCCATCCTTTCGAAGCCCTCAAAAAGTCCGTGCTGCCGGATCTTATCGCCCGGCGAGCGGCGGAAAGAGAGTTGAGCATTTGGTGTGCTGCCAGCTCGTCAGGACAGGAACCTTACAGCCTCGCCATGCTGATCCGCGAGAGTATTCCCCAGTTGGCGAGCTGGAAGGTTCACATCCTGGCGACCGACCTCTCCACGGATATCCTTGCCCGGGCGCGCGAAGGACGCTACAGCCAACTCGAAGTGAACCGCGGCCTTCCCGCCAGCCTGCTCGTCAAGTACTTTCAAAAGCGCGGCTGCGATTGGTGTCTGCGGGACGACATTCGCAACATGGTGGATTACCAGATCGTGAACCTCGCCAGCGCTTGGCCGTTCCTGCCGCCCATGGACATTGTGATGATGCGCAACGTGCTCATCTATTTTAGTGTCGAGACCAAGAAAGAAATCCTCGCCAAGGTTCGCAGGGTTTTAAAACCCGATGGCTATTTCTTCCTCGGCGGAGCGGAGACAACCTTCAGCATCGATGATTCTTTTGAGCGCGTTCAGTTCGAACGCGCCACCTGTTATCGCGTTCGAAAAACCTAGGGAGCTACTATGCTGGTGACCGAGGGAGCTTTTTACGGGATTATTCAAGACACGTGGACCTCCACCCTGGGATTCCAAGTTGACCGTGACGACGCGGAGGAGTTTTCCGCGATCGGGGCATTAACCGTGTGCGTCAAACTCACCGGCGCGTGGGATGGCGAAGTGCGTTTGCACTGCTCCCCTTCGTTGGCTCGATCCATCGCCGCCGCCATTTTCCAGGTGGAAGCCGATAAGGCGGGGAGCGACGAGATCCTCGACGCTTTAAGTGAGCTCACCCACATTATCGGTGGGAACCTGAAGGCATTGTTACCCAAACCCGTCACCCTTTCGTTTCCCTCCCTTGCTGATCCCACTGATTGGGCGCAAACCACGCCACAATGGCAAATCGTCTGCCGGCTCATGCTTATGAGTGAAGGCCACCCCTTTGTCGTATCCCTTTTGGGAGATCTTCCCGCCGCGGCAAATGCGGAAACTCCCAGCGGTTGGGAAAGCCGGTTGCCAACGGAAAACCCGTAGGTGCTGTTGGCGCGCCGCAGTTGGTTAGGGAGGACTTGAGGCGCAGGCGGGCGCTTCCCGGGCTTTTCATCCCAGGAAGCGCCGGACTCGGCGATGAAATCGAGGGAAATTTGCCCCGCGAGGAAGCGGGCCCAGCGGTGTGGACCGCCCGCCGGCAGCGGGGGCTCTGAACTCTTGCCGCGAAGCAGCCAGCCGCGCCGGCTTGCAAGCTTTTGGGCCGCTCCCCTAAGCGCTGGCGGCTTTGGCGAAACTGCTGATCGCCTTGGCTTCGTCGTCGTGGACGTCGAAGACCGTATAGAGTTTAGTAATCTGCAACAGGTCATGAACCTTCTTCGTGAGGTTTAGAAGTTTCAAGGCCCCGCCCTGTCTCGAGACACCCGTGAAGGCGCTCACCAATTCGCCGATCCCCGAACTGTCGATGTAGGTGACGTCGGCAAGGTTCAACAAAACGTTCTTGTTCCCCTTGCTCAACTGGTCGCGGATCAGCTCCCGCAACTGCGTGCACCCTTCTCCCAAAGTGATTCTGCCGCTGACATCGACGACCGTCACGGAATCAACTTGTCGTATTGTGGTTTTCATGCTCATGGTCGGTTTCTCCTTGTTTAGTCTGCATTCCGGAACTCAGGCGTTTGACCATGGTCACTTCCGTCCCCGCGCCGTTGACATGTTTAACCCGGAACTCGTCCATGAAGGTGCGAATGAGAAAGATGCCGCGCCCGGACACGTTCAGCAGGTTTGCATTTTCCAACGGATCGGGGAGGTGGTTCGGATCGAAGCCGTTTCCTTGGTCCCGGATGCGTATTTCCAGCCCGTCGCGATGAATTCTAAACTGCAACCAGACGTTCTTGCTGGAATCATTCTTGTTGCCGTGCCATATGGCGTTAATCATCGACTCGTGCACGGCCATTTCAATGTGCTGCTGTTCGTCCTCGTCGAATCCTGCGGTGCCTGCCACGCGGCGGGTAATCTCCTCCGCCACCTCGACATTCTTGAGGTCACTTTCCAGTGTCACCTCAACCACGCTACTCTCAGGAGTCATAAGGTACGGGAAGGGACGCGAATCCCCTTCCTGAAATTACCCTAGGGGTGCGGGAAAGTCAACGCGCGCGTTGACTTTCGTCCGGCCCTCGGGGCGTTTATCTCCATGCCCATCTCAGTCAGCAGGGTGGCACAGCGGCTCCCACGCTCACCCGATGCTTCTTGGTCACCACCGCGCCGGAGGGGTGGAACGCACCGATGTCCGGCTGCTAGATCCCCCGGCACGCAATTGAACGTCACGCCTTCGGGGAAGGCTCCCTGCACAAGCTCGAGTCCCAACCCCCTGCCTCCCAAAGCGGCGTAGAGAATAATCGAACCCTCGCCTGCCGTCAACGATTCGCAAGAGTACGTCGCAAAAGTCACATTCTTGAATTGCTTGACAGGTGAAAGGGCGAAACACAAAATCTGAATATGCGCTGCTTCGAGAGCGAGTTCGAGCAAAGAGCGATTCAGGTGAGCGGAAGGAAAGTGATGATCTTTCAAGGGCGCTTGAGCTGCCGCAATTTGATTCGCTCGATATCGTCGAGCTGATTATGATCTTTGAGGAGAGTGCGCCGAGGGGTGTAGAGATCGAACCTCTACGCGACGTCCGCGGCCTATTGAGATTGCTGAAGACGCTGGAATTTCAGGAAGAACGCAGAAACCGAAATAGGGAATAGCAACGTATAGATGCGCATTGAAGAGACAATCCGCAAGCTCGCGACCGGAGGGCACCTCACGCGCGACGAAGCTCGCGCGGTGATGCAGCAACTGCTCTCAGCCTCCGTGCCGGACGAGGAGATCGTGGCGTTCCTTGCCGCGCTGCGCGACAAGGGCGAGCAGGCTGATGAGCTGGTGGGATTTGCGGAGGTAATGCGCGCCCACGCAGCGGAAACATTGCTTGCGGCGGGAGTGCGAGTTGAAAGCATCTCGCACCGGGAGCCCTTGCTCGACACCTGCGGCACAGGCGGCGACGGCCGCGGGACGTTCAACGTCTCAACGGCAGCCGCGCTGGTTGCGGCGGCGGCGGGAGTGCGCGTGGCGAAGCACGGCAACCGCTCGATTTCAAGCCGCTGCGGGAGCGCCGACGTGCTGGAGGCCCTGGGGGTCGCGATCGACCTGCCACTGGAACGGATTCCTGCCTGTCTCGGAGAAGTGGGCATCGTCTTTCTTTTTGCTCCGCGCCTGCACCTTGCCATGAAGCACGTGATGAACGCGCGGCGGGCGCTCAAAACCAAATCGGTTTTTAATCTCCTCGGCCCGCTTACGAATCCTCTGGCCGCGACGGTGCAGTTGGTGGGCGTGTTTGATGCCGCCCGCACAGAGATGATGGCGGAGACGCTGCGGGCGGTGGGAACCCAGCAGGCGTACGTGGTGGCGGGTTCAGATGGCATTGACGAGATCACGACGACGGGGCCGACGCGGCTTACGTCCAGCGGCATCAACGGGGTCGAGACGCGCGACGTGTACCCCGAAGAGTTTCGCCTGCCGCGCGCCTCGATTGAACAACTGCACGGAGGGGACACCGCTGCCAACGCGCGATTGCTGCTCCGAGTGTTGGAAGGTGAGCGCAGCCCCTATCGTGATGTGGTGCTGGCAAATGCCGCGGCGGCCTTCACCCTGGCGGGAAAGGCGCAAAGCTTTGCGGAAGGCGCTGAGCGAGCGGCAGAGGTGGTGGATTCCGGCGCCGCGCGCGCGAAACTCCGATCGCTTGTGGAATTTACGCAGCGCTACCGGAGCTGAATTGTCGATTTTCGATGCACGATTGTCGATTGTCGATTGAACCAAAGGAAGTTTTCACTCTTGCGTTCTCAGTCCCCAGTAAAGCCTTTTACTGAATACTGATGACTGATAACTGACGACTTTCAATCGTCAATCGTCAATCGAAAATCGTCAATGGCTTACAGGCGCAGGAAATTTCCCAGGAGTTGTTTGCCCGCCTTGGTCAGGATTGACTCGGGGTGAAACTGCACGCCTTCCACTTTCATCTTCCTGTGGCGGAGCCCCATGATGAGCCCGTCGGAAGTGCAAGCGGAGACTTCCAGGCAATCGGGAAGGGTCTCGCGCGCAACGATCAGCGAGTGATAACGCGTGGCAAGAAAGGGATTGGGCAGTCCCTCGAAAATGGTCTTACCGTCGTGCTTGATTTCGCTGGTCTTGCCGTGCATCAGTTCCGGCGCGCGGACCACTTGCCCCCCGAAAGCCTGTCCGATAGCCTGATGGCCGAGGCAAACCCCTAGGATCGGTATCCGGCCGGAGAAAGCTGCGATGACCTCGAGGCAGATTCCGGCTTCGGAAGGAGTCTTCGGACCGGGCGAGATCACGATTCGCTCAGGAGCCTGCTTTTCAATCGCCTCCACGGTGGTTTGGTCATTCCGAACAACCTGAAGATCCGCGCCCAACTCTCCCAAATATTGGACAAGGTTGTAGGTAAAAGAATCGTAGTTATCGATGACCAGGATCATGACAACGCCTTTCGATGGAACCCCTCCAGATCATTATAGGAGAAAACCCTCGTCTGTGTAACCCATGACGGAGCGCCGGCTGGTGAGAATCTGGTCGCACCTTTCAGAGTAAAGTGAAACTCCCGAAGATAGAGGCGCGCCACCGCGCCACCATAGCCGTGGAGTGTCACCGAAGGACCGCCGAATTCCGTCACTTTGCACATCGAATGCTTTTCCGCAGGCGGCCTGCCCTTGGAACATTTCCAAAAGGTTGATTCTTACGTGGTTGCGGCATTCCTGGTTTGGGAAAACCTCCCGCAATCTGGAAATCGAATTGCTCTAACCAAATGCGAGAGGGAAAGGAAAGCTCTAATGAAGAAGCCAAAACGGAATTGGCATGTTACGGTTGTTGATGTTGTGGTTGGCTTAGCTGTCTTGATGATTCTGTCCGCGTTGGTGGTACCCATCTTTATTCCGCCCGAGGGGAGGGCTGCATCAAGAGTTGCAGCGCCTAGCACCTCCGCTATGCCGGCCCAACACTGAACCAACCTCTTCAGGCTTACAATTCCGTCAATTCAATGGTGTGCCAAAGGCAGCGCATCGATGTCGGGATACGCAAACTCCATTACTCACCTGATTGGAATCCCACTGCTACCTCCTACATCCTGTCCTCGGAATCCTGAACCCTGCATTATGGTAGTGGTACAGCTTGGTGTAGAGGCGGCTTTACGCCGCCAATTGGCGAGGTAAACTCGAGGCTACAATTGGCGAGGTAAGCTCGCCCCTACAGTTGGCGAGGTAAACTCGCCGCTACAACATCAAACTGAACCACTACCTGCATTATTCACCCCTATCTTCGGAGGATTCGAAGGGAGTAAAATGTGCGCCAGCCTTAAAGTGTTTATGTGCGAAGCTACGAGCCGCGCAGGGTCACGCACTGGGGGAATAAATATGCTCAAATCTGGACGAAGGGCTTTTCTTAAAACCGGGGTTCTCTCCGCCGCGAGTCTGGGCACACTGGGGGCGGTGGAGGGCGGCGGTCTTCTCGCCAAGGGTGAGAAAGTTCCGCCGATGAACGCCGCGCCTTCGCCGCCGCCTTTCAAACTGGGCCTGGTTACTTACAACCTGGCGAAGGATTGGGACATCGACACCATCATCAAGAACTGCGAGGAGACAGGGTTCGAAGGCGTCGAGCTGCGCACCACGCATAAACACGGCGTGGAAATTTCCCTCAACAAGGCGCAGCGCGCGGAAGTGAAGCAACGCTTTGCCGCTTCCCGAGTGCGCTTGATGAGCCTGGGCACGACTTGCGAATATGAGTCACCGGACCCCGCCGTGGTGGAGAAAAACATCGAGGAGACGCGGCGCTGGTGCGAGCTGGCGCAGGACCTCGGTTGTGTGGGCGTAAAGGTGCGGCCCAATGGATTTCCCAAAGGTGTTCCCGAGGACAAAACGCTCGATCAAATCGGCCACGCGCTCGCCCGATGCGGAGACATTGCCCGCGACCACGGCGTGGAAATCTGGCTGGAGGTCCACGGCCAGGGCACCATGCTTCCGCCCAACACGCACCGTATCCTCAGCGTGGCGAATCACCCCGCCGTGGGGGCGTGCTGGAATTCCAACGACACCGACGTGGTGGACGGTTCCGTGAAAGCGTCTTTCGACCTGCTTAAACCTTGGATCCGGAGTTGCCACATCAACGAGCTGTGCCGGACGCTGTCGCCTTGGGGCAGTGGGCTCATGACCTCCGAGACGACCCAACCAGGCTTCCCGCAATGGCAGAAGCCTTATCCCTGGAGCGAACTCTTCACCCTGTTGCGCAGCATTAAATATGACCGTTACACCTACGCGGAGGTTCCGGAAAGCTGCGAGCCCATCCGGTTCATGCACTATTATCGCGCCCTGTGGCAATACCATGCGGCCTTGTAATTGACGATTGAGGATGGTCGATTTTCGATTGATTCAATCGCCAATCGTCAATCGAAAATCGGCAATTCATGTGTATCTCAGCCAACGGAGTAACTCCACCAGCGAAGGCCGTTTCCCGTACATCAGGATACCCACGCGATAGATTTTCGCCGACACCTGTAGTACGCCCACAGTCGTCGCCACGCAAATGGCGAGGGAGAGGGCGATTTGCCAGAAGGGCGGGGTTTGCACCGTGATCCGACAGACCATCAGGATGGGGCTGGTAAAAGGAATCATGGTCAAGGCCACCGCCAGTGGCGAATTGGGCGCCCGCTGAATGATGGGAAAGAGGACCATGCAAGCCACCAGGATCAGAGTGACGGGCATCTGCACCTGCTGCAAATCTTCCTCGCTGGACACCATGGAACCCAAGGCGGCATAAAGCGAGGCATAGAGGAAATATCCCACAAGAAAGTAAAGGAGCGAATAGACCAGGTACGCGGCGGGCAGATGGAAGCTGGGTGCTGTCGCTCCGGGCCGGAATGCCGAGCCCACCGCTGCGCCGTAGGCGGAGACGAATGTGGCGGTACCCGTCCAGATGAGGTACTGCGTCATTGCCACCCCCGCGACGCCCACGATTTTTCCAGTCAAAAGATAGGTTGGCTTGATCGAGGAAGCCAGGATCTCAACAATGCGGGAGGTTTTTTCTTCCAGCACGGAGCGCATGGTTATCATCCCATACACCACGAGCGTGATGTAAAGGATCATGACAATGGAGACCTGCACCAGAATGCTCTGTCCAGTCTCCTCGGACTCGCCGGTTTTGGTGACCTTCACCAGGGTGAGTTCCACGCCGTGCATGACTTCATTCAGGTTGTCGATGTGAACGCCGCGGTCGCTAAGCCGCCGCCCGATGACCGCGTTGCTGACGGCGCGGCCAAGGGTGCGAGCGGTTTGAAAGTCATTGGTGTTGCCGGTGTGTAGGGTCGCTTCGTCACCGTTCAGGATGCCTTTCGGCACCTCCAGAAAACCATCCAATTGGCCGTTGCGAACCTGCTTGGTTAGTTCCTCGCGAGCCATCGATTCGGATGCGGGACGATCCCAAGCCTTGACCAGTTGGAAGCGAGGCCGTCCATCCGGCAACTTTTCGTTCAGCCCCAGCAGGATTTGTGGCGCAAAGCCGCCGAGATTATCCAGGATGGAAATCTTGAGCTGGTGATCGGCCTTGCGGGTTGCCAGGGCCAGACTAATGGCAAAGATCCCCACGCAGAAGAGGGGAACTCCCACCGTACTGAGAACGAATCCCTTGGTGCGGACGCGCGTCAGATATTCGCGTTTGACCACCAGCCAGATTTTACGCATGAGCCTCCGACACCTTTTCGATGAAGATATCGTGCAGGGGCGGCTCGACCAACTCAAAGCGCGTAAGGCGCACGCCGCGCGCGACGGCGGCCTTGAGAATCTCCTGCGGGTCCGCGCCCGGCCGCAGCTTGGCCTCCACCACCGCCCCGAAATGGTTGAGCTTTTCCACCAAATCCGGCAGGTCAAGAAAATTGTCGTCGCCGGTATACTCGATGCGCACCGTGTTCTTGCCATAAGACTTCTTGATGGCGCGCAAATCGCCCGCCAGCACGCTGCGTCCGTGGTTGATCAGGCAAATCGCATCGCACATCATTTCCACCTGCTCCATGCGGTGAGTGGAAAGGATGATGGTGGAGCCCTGCTCGCGCAGCTCCAGCATAATGTCTTTGATCAGCGTGGCATTAACAGGGTCGAGGCCAGCAAAAGGTTCATCGAGAATCAAAAGCGGGGGCCGGTGAATGACCGCCGCGATAAACTGCGCCTTTTGCTGCATCCCTTTGGAAAGATCGTTGATCTTTTTTTCCGACCAGGCGGCGAGTCCCAGTCGCTCCAGCCATTCGTGGACTCGCACGGACGCTTCCGCCTCGCTCAATCCTTTCAGCGCCGCGAGAAAAACCAGAACCTCGCGCACCTTCATCCGGGCGTAGAGGCCCCGCTCCTCGGGCAGATAGCCGATCAGGTCCTGCGTGCGGTCGCTGGCGGGCTGCCCCAGCACCTGGATGGCGCCCTCATCGGGGACCAGGATGTGCATGATCATGCGCAGAGAAGTGGTTTTGCCCGCGCCATTGGGGCCGAGCAGTCCAAACACCGCCCCTTGCTCGATGTGCAGGCTGAGGTCAGAAACCGCTACGACCGAGTCGAAGCACTTGGTCACATGTTCAACGGCAATAGCTTCCATCGGTGAGTCTTTCCGCTACGTTGTCGTGCCCAGGATGATTGGCTCGAAGCAAAAGGTCATTTGTAACATCAAACGATTCGTGAACGCAATTCGTCGCGAATAATGACTCCGGACCTCGGACTTCGGACTTCGGACTCTGTTTCTCGTCACTGCTCTTGCAATCGAGTCATCGAGTCATCGGGCCATCGGGGTGATGGGCTGATTGGCGATTTGTGATTTGCGTCTTTCGAAGTCGGCAAATCGATTCATGTCCTTACCTGACACCACCGATAACCGATGTGGGGGAGTGTGGGCCGCCCGGTTGATTGTGAACGTGCAGCGTCGCCCGCCTTTTTGCACTCGGCCCTCCGGCCCTCGTACCCCGGACTTCGGACCTCGGACTTCGGACCTCGGACTTCGGACTCTGTTTCTCGCCACTCGTCACTGCTTTTCAACTGCTATCTCCTGCACTTTCAATAACATTCTGGCCTTTCTTGATAAATTATTTGTTTTCATAAACTTCATGGGTTATTGTTTCATGCCTCATTTGTTTTCAAT
>JBEKAD010000084.1:0-11972 GCA_050018435.1 Terriglobia bacterium | reverse complement strand
TCAGGGCTGGCGGCAAGGTGCGGAGGGGTGCTCGGACCCAGGCCGTTGGCCTGGGCTGAGGTAGTTCGCCCCTTTGGGGCTCGATTGGGCATCAGCAGCATCAGCACCCCCGGTGTCCAGCAGAAGATGTGGGACACGATCAGCTGGGGGAGAGGGGGGACCGCAAGGCGGTGGGTGAGGGGGTTAGCACTGACAGGAATGCACGGGGTCAAGTTTGCGTGAGACGCTGCGGTTTTGACCACCTCACCCGGTCCGCCCCGGCTGGCGAAAACGCCGGTTGCGGTCCACTCTCTCACCCAAGGGGGAGAGGGTTGTAGGCTTAATTCACCACCCTGCTCGCCCCCTGGGGCCTGGGGCTAAGTTGTGATATGTTAGGCGCATTATGAACAGGAAAAATGTCATTTCACGTCGTTCTTTTCTGGGTTCTATGGCAGCGCCGCTAACGATTGCCGTACCGCACTTAAAACCACTTCCGGTAGGACTGGAACTCTACTCGGTTCGCAACGAGATGAAGAAAGACCTGATGGGAACCGTTCGGGGCGTGGCGAAGATGGGTTACCAGTGCGTGGAGTTCTACGGATCTTACTACGACTGGACAACCGAATATGCCCGGCAGGTGCGCGCCGAACTGGATGAACTCGGCATCGCCTGCTATTCGACTCACAACGGATTGAAATCGTTCAATCCGGATGGGATGGGCAAAGCGATTGACTTAAACAAAATCCTCGGGACTCTCTACGTCGTATTGGCTTCTCCTGGTCAGGTGAACGGCCTGGAGGGCTGGAAGCGCGTGGCGGAAACCCTGAACAAGGCCAACGACACCTTGAAAGGACAGGGTCTGCACGCGGGCTATCACAATCACGATGCCGAATGGAAACCTGTCGATGGGCGGAAACCCATGGAGGTGCTGGCCACGGCGCTGGACCGAGATATTATGCTGCAACTGGATGTGGGAACCTGTTTGGCAGCCGGCAGTGACCCCGTAGCCTGGATCAATCGGAACCCCGGCCGCATCCGTTCGATGCATGTGAAGGATTGGTCTCCCCAGAAGGAATACAAGGTGCTGACCGGCGAAGGGATTGGGCCCTGGAAGGAGATTTTCGCTGCCGCCGAAAGGACCGGGGGAATCGAGTACTACCTGATTGAGCAGGAAGGCAGCGATTATTCCGAAATGGAGACCGCGCAGCGGTGCCTCGCGGCTTTTCACAAGTTGCACGGGTGAGAATAATTGCCGATATTCGATTGCCGATTGATGATTGCAATCGAAAAGCGCCGCGCGCGGATGCGCTGTCATTCTGAGCCCGCCTTTTGGGCGAAGAACCCCGGCAGTTTGCTTCGCCTGTGCACGCAAAGGAACTTCAGGGGTCCCATGTCCACTCAGGATGACAACACATCGGAATCGAAAATCATCAATCGACAATCGGGAATTTCAAACGCGGGGTAAACCTGCCGCTACGATGCTTGGCTTCAACCGATCCGGAACGAATTGAGGGTTACAGTTTCTGGGCTCCCGCAAGCTTGCTGAGATTTCGATCGAACGTACCGAGGGGGAGATGTCCGGCCTTACGTGCCAGTTCCAACAGGAGGCAGTCAGAAAAGCTCACGCCCGGCCGCTCGCGAAATCGCTCCAGAGCGGCAGCGACCACGTCCGAGTCTTGCAGAGTCAGGTCCTTATGGTTGAGAAGCGTTTCAACGGCTGAGGCAATCTCCCCAGGTCCGCGTTCATAGACCGCGGCCAGAACCCAGACGGCTTCGGCAAGCGCGAGCGTGGAAACCCACACTCCTCCCTCTGCCCACCGCCCAGCCGCTGCAACTTGCCGGGCGTCGTCCCGCGCAATGAGGCGAACCAGAACGTTGGTATCAACGGCGCGCATGGCGCTCCCGCACGTACTGCCCGATTCCTCGTGTCAGTTCAGCGAGCGTTCGCGGCTTGGGCGACCGATCCGGGAAGAGCGCGCGGTGAACGTCCTCCCAACTGTATCGCCCCAATCGCCGCACCACGATCTTCTTGCCCTCTTCGTTCCATTCGAGAACCGATCCCGGACCGACACCCAGCCTGCGGCGAACTACCGCCGGCACGGAGATTTGTCCCTGCGTTGTGACTTTAGAATGAGCCAATGCCATATGGGTATATTACCACGGTAATGGGTTCGAATGCCAGGAGCAAATGAAAATTGCCGATTGTCGATTGACGATTGACGATTGCCATCGAAAATCATCAATCGGCAATCGTCAATTTCAAGGTTTGTTGCGGCGGGTGAAGAATCGGGGGGAATCGGGCTCGGTTTGCGCTAAAATATGCCGTGTCCGGCATCCCAGTTGATTTGGAGAAAAACTTGAAACCCCACGCCAGTTCACGGTTCATACCAACAACACGCGTCATCTTTATCCGAATACTCCTGATTTCTTGCGTACTGCTCCTCGGCGCACTTCCCCTCGCAGCACAATCGGACGTAATCGGTTTCTGGGTCCTGAACGTTCCCACCGGAGACGGTAACTTCATGAAAACGTTCTTCGACCTCCAGCAGTCCGGCGAGCAGGTAACCGGCACAGCGTGGATTCGCTATGGCAAATCAACCATCAGCGAAGGGAGTTTTCGCGGCGGCAAATTTCATCTCGCAGTCATTTTGTCGCCTCGGGACCCGCAGCGCCAAGCCCTTTACGACGGCGCGTTCCAGGGCGATAAGCTCCGCCTGACGGTGCACTTTCCGGGCCGAGATGTCGCCGTGGGCATTGCCGAGCGGAGCACGCCGGAGGCGATGGCTCCCCCGCCCCGCCTGCCCCTTCCGGAATTGCATGACTTGTCCGATAACGGTTTGGCGCTTGCACCTCTCATGGGCTGGAACAGTTGGAACAAATTCCATCGCAATATTGACGACGTGACCGTCCGGGGCATCGCCGACGCGATGGTGGCGAGCGGCATGCGCGACGTGGGCTATACCTACGTCAACATCGACGATACCTGGGAAGGTCCTCGCGACGCGCAGGGAAACATCACTGGCAATCTGAAATTCCCCAACATGAAAGGGCTGGCCGATTACGTCCACTCCAAGGGGTTGAAGATTGGTCTCTACTCCTCGCCCGGTCCGCAGACGTGCGCCGGTTATGAGGGCAGCTACGGCCATGAGGAGCAGGACGCCAAGACTTACGCCGCCTGGGGTTTTGATTACCTCAAGTACGACTGGTGCAGCGCGGGCCGCGTTTATAAAGATCCCGATATGCAAGCCGTCTACCAGAAAATGGGCGATGCATTGCTGGCAAGCGGCCGCCCCATCGTTTTCAGCCTGTGCCAGTACGGGCATGCCGACGTTTGGAAGTGGGGAGCCAAAGTGGGCGGCAATCTTTGGCGCACTACCGGGGACATTAACGATCACTGGCCGAGGATGGACGAAATCGGCTTCAGTCAATTCGATATTGCTCCCTATGGGCGGGTCGGCCACTGGAACGATCCTGACATGCTGGAGATCGGCAACGGCGGGATGACCGCAGACGAATACCGCACCCACATGAGCCTGTGGTCACTGCTGGCTGCGCCGCTGCTGGCGGGCAACGATCTGCGGTCGATGAGCGAGGAGACGAAGTCAATTCTGATGAACACGGAAGTTATCGCCATCGACCAGGACCCCGACGCCCAACCCGTGAAGAAAATCTCCGACCAGGGCCCCTTGGTGGTTGCAGCACGGCCTCTCATGCACCAAACCTGGGCCGTGGGACTTTTCAATCGAGGCGATGCGGCGGCAAAGGTGACCGTCACATGGAAGGAGCTCGGCTTGCACGGCAAGCTCCAGGTCCGCGACCTGTGGGAGCACAAGGAGCTGGGCAAAGTCGCGGATCAATTCTCGGCCGATGTACCTTCCCACGGCGTCGTACTGATTACGGTAAAGCATTAAAGTCGGGAGACGGGACTCGGGAGACGGGATCCGCTAAAGATTTTCGATCCTGTCTAGATCGAATGACTGGATTTTATGGGTCAAGACTCGCCCGTGCCCCGTGTCCCGACTCCCGTATCCCAGATTGCGCGGTTCGAAGATGAACTCCAAACCTCAAAGGCCATTGGAAGAACGGGTGGTGGAAGCGGCAAATGCCGCACTCTCCGATCAGGGCTACGTTAGCCCCATCGACGTTTTCATCAGGATGGGATGGCTCGCTTCCGTGCACGTGGAGAGATGGCGCATAGGTCGCCTGCCCAATCTGGAAACCATGATTCAGGTCAACCCCGATAAGATTTCCAAGACTATGGCGCTTTTCCAGGAGTGGGCGCGCAACCGCAACCTGAAGCCCAGCGAGACCGCCTACTTGGCGCGGACGACCGGCCCGCGCTGCGATTTGCAATTCAGCAGGAGCGGCGACCCCAGCATCGAGCGCTTCTATCGGACGCATTACGTTTCACCTGAGCTTTCAGAAAGGAAACAGGAGAAACTGCGCGAGAAGCTCAGCCAGCCCCCGGAACTGGTGGTGTTCGACATTATTCGCGAGTCCAAGTGCTCGGAGTGCGAGGCGGAATTGGCCAAAGGAAGTTTCCTCGTCATGGAGGCCGAGCGGCCTCTCTGCCTGGAATGCGCGGACCTGGATCACCTGCTCTACTTGCCGAGCGGCGACGCAACGCTGACCCGCCGCGCACGCAAATACAGCAAGCTCAGCGCCGTCGTGGTGCGATTCAGCCGGGCCCGCCGCCGGTATGAGCGGCAAGGGGCTTTGGTGGAAGAGGACGCATTGCGAAAAGCTGAGGAAGAGTGTTTCTCGGATGCAGAAGTGCGCGCCCGGCGGCGCGAGCGCGACGCAGTGCGGCGAATCGACGAAGACGAGAAGGTCACCACGCACATGGCCGCGAAGATCCTCGATCTGTTTCCGAGGTGTCCCCCGGAGGAAGCTCGCACCATTGCCGAGCACGCCGCGCAGCGCGGCAGTGGCCGCATCGGCCGCTCCGCCGCCGGCCGCCGCTTGGAAGAGGAGAGCGTCCGGCTGGCCGTTATCGCGTCGATCCGCCATCGGCACACCCACTACGACGAAATCCTCATGGAAAGCGCCGACCGCGCGTGGGCACGCGCCCAAGTGCGGGACGAGATTGACGAAATCCTCCGCGCGTGGGGCCCCCCTGAACCGGAGGAAATCTAACCGCGCGGACTCAACAAGTATCTGCTCGACCGCGTTACCGCCTGCGCCCGTACTGATTACGGTAAAGCATTAGGATTGACGAGCAGTTCAGAACGTAGCGCTGAAGGGATGTGAATTTGCGCGCGCTACCCCACACCCATCGCAATGATCATGGCCCGGCCTGGGAACGGCTCGGGCGAGTGCCGTCTATACCTTTACAAAAATACCGCGCCGGTACATCCAATAGGCGATGAGCCAAATTACCAGGAGCACGGAGCAGGTTTGCGCCACCGGGCCGAAGATGCCAAGAAACTTATAGCCGCCACTAAAGACTCCTATTGCGTGGCGAATCCAACCCGTCAGCAATTCGTGCAGGCAGTAGATAAACAGCGAGTTCATGCCGACGACCACCAGCGGGAACATTGGCTTGCGGATGCCGGCATATTCCACCAGCAGGATGAGAACGAGCAAGCCCAGGATGACCCAACCGGTGCAGTAGAGTGTGTAAGAGGCCGTCCAGAGCCATTTGTTGATGGGGACCAGTGGTGACAAGGCCAATCCCAAGGTGAAGGCCCCCACCATGCCGAGCGCCAGGATTTTCAGTTGCTGGGTGCGCGGGCGGTCGCTGCGCAGGAGATTCCCTACCCACACACCGAACAGGACGCCGGGAGTTTCCGAAAGGAAATTAATGTTCACACACGGCCAGGGATAATTGGCGCCCATGAGCCAGCGGTCCAGCCGGGCGCCGGCGTTGGTGACTTGTGCCCAGGCGCCGCTCGGGCCCGGAAACAGCAGATAGATTGAGGAATGAAGCGCCAGCAGGGCCACGACGGCGGCAATCTGCTGCCGCCATTTCAGGCGCATCAGGAAGTAACAGATCAGATACGTCGCCGCAACTTGGGTCAGCGTGTTGTGGAACTGCAGGTGCGGTCGACTCAGTTCAATCGAGACCATGATCTGACTGATGACCACGAGCCGCAGGCAGCGGATCAGCACATGACGGGCGGCGCCGCGCCGGCTGGCCTCGCCTTCCCCGCGCCGCGCGAAGGCAAACGGCATGGCCACGCCGACCATGAACAGGAAGGCCGGCATGATGAGGTCGTAGAAGACGGCGCCACCCCACGGTCGATGCTTGAACTGCTCGGCAATATAGTGGTAAAGGCCGCGGTCCGGAAGTTGCGCGAACCCAAAACCATCGGATACCAGCAGAATCATGATGAGCCCGCGATAGGCATCGAGAGGCAGGAAGCGCGCCTGGGTCTCCGCGTGCCGCACGACTTCGCCGGTCGGTGCCGTTGGGCGCGGCGCGGAGGGCGCTGGCGGAGGGCTGGCGGAGTCCGTCCCAGGTGTGCTCGTTGACATAAGGCTCGACCTCCTCAAAGCGCGCCGCCCGGCTCAGGAGCCCCCACGCGGACTGGCGGCTGGCTCGACGCGCGCGGTTCCTGCGGTGTGGAAGGGACTTCGCCCAGACTCTTCAGCGCCGAGGCCATGAAAAGGTGGCCCGGCGTCTCCCGCCGAGACTGCCTGTATACACCGCAGGATGGTCGCGACGCAAGAGCGGCTAGCCACGGTGTCGCCGTGGCGACACCGTGGCTACACAGCTCGCGGCTCTTGGACGAAGCCTCAGTAGCCTTCTCACCTTACCTCGGCGGGTGGATGGCCAGGCGCAGAACGTACCCGACAATCGAACCGGCCGGCTCACCCTCCGCTTTTGCCTTATAAAGGCGATAGAGCGATTCCAGTATCAGATAGGCGGGACCGGCAAGCGCGAGGGTCGTGGTGCGGTAAAGTGCCGCGGTGAGGCAGAGCTGCAATACCCCAATGACCAGAAAGAGGCCGGCCGTTATCGCGGTGGAGCCCGGACCCTCGTATTGATAGAGGAGTTGTAAGCGAAGCTGGTCCCGGCGGGGGTAGGTGCTCCAGAACAGCGCAAAGCTCTGCGCCAGGTCGAGGCTATGGGTGAAGTCTTCCACCGCCTTTTGCCGATCCGGGGTGCGCGGATGGGTGTACTCGCGACTCGGGACGCCGGCCTGCGGCTCGACTTTTTCCAATTCGTAGATCCAGCGCCGGGCGAGGCCCTTGCCCTCCCGATGCCAACGGAGCGGCCTGTAAAGGGCCCCCTCAAACCGTACAAGGGTTGATCCCGCTAAAGCGGTGTCGAAATACCAGGAGCAAACTTGCAATGAATTCCCGCTCGGGACTCGCCTCACCTCATCTTGTCTCGTCAGGCGCACCGCGCCGGCGCCTTCCGTGCGGTCTGGGGACGGTGCTCGTGTCAAGCCTTGCCACAAAAGATACGGCAGCGTCAGCAAGAGTGACCCGTGCGGCTGGTGGGAGATGCTGATCCAAAATACGCGTGCAAAGGATTCCAGGACCAGGTAGTAGACGACGGCAGCAAAGCGTGAATCCTCCGAAGCACCTCGCAGCGCAAAGGCCGATGCCAAGCCGAACAAGGCTGAACCTACCGAAACCCAGGCCATGCTGAGGCCCGTCTTCTTTTCCCACTCCCGCTGCAACGGATCCGGCGCGAATCCCGCGATGGGGAACAGCCAGAGAATCAAGTAGCGGAGCCACTGGGTTCTCGTCATGTCCTGATGCGCGGCGGCCGCGTCCATCTGCGTCTTCAGAGTGTAGTTGACCAGGTGACCCATGGGGTATTGAGGATCCCACGGCCGCAGGCCGTAGCGAAACGCGTAACCCCCTTCGACCGTCTCCTCCACGCGCATCAGTTCGTACACTTGATCGCGGTACTTGATGGCCGACCCGGCGTGGTCCGCACGTATCAAGTCTCCGGGGGAATGCGGAACCCATCCCTCCTTGGGCAGGACTGCGTATACCCACAGCTCACTCGGATCTCCGTCCGCGGCGGGGATAACGCGATCGGGATAGAAGTCAGGCAACGGGGTTGCCGGCACCATTCCTCCCACTACCCAACACAACTCCACCAAGATTTCCGTTTTGGCATTCTGACCGGGCGCCAGTATACACCTGACCGTCTCCGTTGGGAGTTTTTGGTTCATGGCTCCATCCTGAACCTCGCCGGTGACCTGCCTTGGAGCCAACCACGCCCCCCTTTAGATACGGAAAGGCCGTTGGCCACGCTGTCGCCGCGGCTGAAAGTCCGCCGATCTTAATGGCGGGCAACCCGTCCTGACCGTGAGGTTTTCTCATGCTCGATATCCCAGCGGCAACCGCACGTAGTCAGCCTGAATGGGGCACGCCGCTACCGTTGCCTTACCCAAAACTGAAGTCACGATATACAAAGGCACATAAATTGTAGCGGCGCTCTATGAGCGCCGACCGGCAGTAACAGACCGCCGCGACAGACAAAAGCAGAATTGTTATAACTCGACCACCGCTAGTCTTCCGGCCGCTTCACCAGCGACCTCTTGCCTCAGGACCTGTGGATATAGAAATCATCTCCCATCCCTCAAAAAGCGTTAGGGGTTGTCGATGGGAAATTAATTAACGCTGATTTCAAACCGGAAAGCCCCCAGCGCGGCGGCGCCGCAACCAAACAGGTTTTGTAGGGGCAGGCCTCGTGCCTCCGCAAGGGCACCCACGAGGGGTGCCCCTACAAGAGGTGCAAAATGTTTGCTAAAAAAACAAGAAATTACGATCTTGTTTTACAGACCTATTATACTACGCGAGCGATAGGCGTGAAGGAAGCCACAGAGACTTCAAGGTGAGGGCTGGCATTCAATAGCGAGGGGGAAGAAGCCGCTCAGCGTGGGTGTGGACGCGCCCTTCCAGGGGCTGTAACGGCACTCAACGCCTGCCTCGCCCTCGCGCGTTGCGCAAGTTCGTTGAAAAATGGAGGTTGGCGGTCATTCCATTCTAGGCGCCGGGATAGTGGGACCGCCACCGCACGGGGAGTTTTGCACAAGTCCCCAACCCCACCGAGGGGTTGGGCAATACTCTTTGAGGGATCCGAAAATGCAAATCAAAGCAAAGCTGCTTGTCCTACTTCTGGCACTCTTGACCGCAATTTTGATGACGCCACCCCCTTACGCGGCAGCCGCGTCGCCGGAGGTGGAAAGCCTGGTGCGTGGATTCCCTACTCTGGACGAACTGGAAACCCACTTGGGCTTTGAGACCGCACGAGAAGGCGCTGATAATCCGCCGCCGAGGGTCCATGCGAATTCCGAGGGTGCGGAAGGCTCCATCTACCCCGTGAGTGCGCGATGGTTCGCAGCGCCCCCAGCCCCCAATCCCTTCAGCGCCCCGGCCGCCTCAAATGCCGAACCGGGCGAAAAGCCGTTGGCTTCATTGCTTGCCAATATGGATGCCGCGCAAAAGGATGCGGGGGCCATCGGCAAGGAAATCGGCAGGCAGAACAACCTCCCGATCAACAAATATCTGATTGACCGCTGGGCCGGCTACGCCCGTACGGATTACGGCACGGACATCACCGGGCTGTTTGTGAATGGCATCGGTATCGGCTCATTTCAGCAAACCTTGCGACAGAGCTATGGCGCCAGTTACAGCTTGCCCCTGCTCCAGCGCTTTTCCGGCAGCACCAAGTGGACCCGGCTCCTCAGCGGGTGGACCGTCAGCAGCAGTGCCGGCGTCATGCCACTGATCAACCCGACGTCGCAATTGCAGCAACTCCTCAATAACCTTTCATTCTCCTGGTCGGTTGCGCTCAGCTATAACATTTCTGGCGGGATGCTGCGCAGAATACAGGACGGCCAGTACGACAAGGAAGCGGCCTTCGGTAAGGCAGCAGGTCGCGCTATCGCCACGCGCGAGGAACTGCTTAGAAAGATGGCCCTTCGGATCGATGCTTTGTCCGAGAATCGGCCCGTCCGCGACACCCGCTTGACCTCCCTGCGAGAACTCTATCCGCAGTTTGAGCTCTATCAGGCGCGGTACGAGCAGGCCACCTCGTGTGACGAGCGGATGGAGAACTTTTTCACCCTGAAAGGGCTGGCGCTCAGCCTGCTGACTCTGGCCGGCTACGACCGCCCTGACAACATGGGGAGCAATCTTCTGCAAGCGTGGAAAAGAGCGCGGTTCGTAGGTTGCGGAAGGACTTCATAGGCGCACGGTCTTTCACCACGTCACTTCTACTACTTCGTCGAGATCCGTCGACACGCCAGCGGGAAGCGTCAGCACCACTCGATCACCTTCTTCCTTCCAATCCACAGCCTGGCCGGTGCGGAGCACCTTCGCAGATTTGGGAGTGTGCACTCCCGTCAAGGTGGCCGTCTGCTGCTGGCGCGAAAGGAAATGGACGTACCACTCGTTGCCCTTCACGGTCACGGGAGCATCACTGCGCTCCGGATACGGTCCGGCCACGACATCAAACACAGAAACTCCGCTGTGCTTCATCCAACCCGCCATTTCGTCGCAGATGGCGTAGTAACTTGGCGACATCGTCCCGTCCGGCCATGGCCCGAAGTCTGGAAGGTAGTTGCCGCCCCAGGCGCGATTCCGCACCAAGCGCTCGATGATATGGCTCACGGGTTTGCACGCTACATTTTCACCGTGATAGCTCCAGCCGCCGCAAATCGGCTCGCACTGTTCCCAGGCGCCCGCCGGCTGCTTGCTCGGATTCTTAGATTCGAAGTCGGTGTTGTAGTCACCGAACGGCTTGTTGGGACCCCAGATGAAATACCGGTCGTTCTCCACGATGTTGGGCTGAAGCTGGCGGACGTAGCGCTCCATGTCCTCGCCGTGAATATCGATCCCTTCCGGCCAGTCGTAGCCATCCCACCAGAACAAGTCAATGGCGCCGTAGCGGGTCAGCAGCTCGCCCACTTGGGCTTTCACGTAAACGTAGAATTGGTCAAAGTACTTCTGCATCTCGCTCAGGGGCATGTCAACCCACTTGGGAAGTCCCTGTCTCTGCGGATGCGAATGGTGCATTTCACCATCCCGGCGCGGAAAAGAACGATTCGGCCAGCCGGGCGGGTTGTAATGCCAGTCGTTGGGCGAGTAATAAAACCCCACCTTCAATCCATGCTTCCGGCAGGCGTCAACGTACGGCTGCACCAGGTCTCGGCCGTGCAACTTCTGCTTGGTGCTGAATTCGCCGAAGTCACTCGGCCACAGGGCGTAGCCGTCATGATGCCGCGTGGTGAGAACACTGTACTTGAACCCCGCCCTTGCCGCCGCCTCCATCCACCGGTCGGGATCGTAGTTCTGCGGATCGAACTTGTCGGCCAGCGCGTCATACTTCTCCACCGGCCAGTACGGATTGGGTTTGCCAGAATCCTCGTACATGCCCCACGAGATTTCAATCTGCCCAACGCTTGAGGGCCCCCAGTGAAGGAACAGCCCAAAACCAGCCTTCTGATACCAGGGTTGGATGGGCTGGCGGGGCGGCGGGGAATCCATGCCCTCCACGACATTGAGGTTTGCTTGAGCTGCCGGGGGCAGAGCCGCAGTCGCCACGATGGTTTGAATGAAATTTCGTCGGTTCATATTCTTCTTGGAGTTCTCCTTCCGGGAGTCTGTCGGAGATGGATTTCGTTGTACGTAGAATCAACAACTTAGCGAGATTCAAGTGTCCGTAAGGTATTGATTCTTCGTTGAGAGACTCTTATTTCCGACACACTCCTAGCCCGGATTTCTCCCCACGCTTGGATGTTCGTAGGGGGCCGCCCTTCCAATTTACCACGTCACTTCCACCACTTCGTCGAAATCAGTTCGCGGTTCGCTGGGAAGCGTCAGCACCACGCGATCGCCTTCTTCCTTCCAAGTCACGGCCTGGCCGGTTCGCAGCAACCTCGCCGCTTTCGGGGCGTGCACTCCTTCTATTGAGTTCTGCATAATACAGTGACATTCATAGAACCTTCAAAACGGCAACGTACTTTGCTTCCAGCAGGAGGCGACGATAGGGCGCCGCCGGCGCAACCGCCGGAGGGCGCGGC
>JBEKAD010000083.1:0-11997 GCA_050018435.1 Terriglobia bacterium | reverse complement strand
CTTCGAAGAACGATACCGACAGCAGCGCATCAGAAGCCTGACGGCCAAGGCCAAAGAACTCGGTTATCAACTGCTCCCGGCAACAACCTGATGCGTGTAGAAACAAAGAAGTCACAGGCCAGCATGACGGGGGTTTCTCTCATAGGGCGGGACGCCGGCTGCTTTCAAGCGATCTGTGGCGCCCGGGCGGCAGGTTTTCACCGGTCCCACAGTGACTCTTGCCCCTTGGCGCCTGGCCAGTGGACGTAAACAGAATAACGTCCGAAAGGAAGCTCGCGGTCCTTCATGGGCTCGTGTAACTCGGTCAGGTTGGTGCCGTCTGCCAGATGGATGGTGGCCGAATAATAACAATAAGTCGACCACCTTGGGTCTTCTACGCAGTAGAAACCACTGGGATGAGCCTTGTCGGAAGTGACCGTGATGCGGGCGTTGCGCAGCCAGCGCCGCGTACCTTCCGGTAAGGGGAAAGGGAAAGCTCTGGCGACATCATCATCCGTGAGTTGCAACGGACGCGTCGCATCCAGTTTCGCGGCGGCGGGCAGGGTCTTCTGGATCGCTCGGCTGGTTGCAGCGACCAGCATGGACACCTCCCCCCCGCCGCGTTGCAAGGAGGAATTGAAGGCTGTCAAAGAAACGCCACACAGGAATACCAGCATGGCCAAAGGCAACAGATTTCGGACCACCGTCCGTGTACTGCCCTGGAACTGGGCGCGAAACAGCCGATAACTTTGGACTAGCGCGAGAAGCAGCACTGGGCCCCCCACGAGCGTTGCATACATCATTGGCGCTACGAGTAGGCTCAACAACCGGAAGTGGCCGTTGACAACTCTCGCCACCGCCCAGGCGAATCTGAAATTGGCGAAGGGATTGAACCTCGAAGAAAAAACGAAATCCACGAGTTCATGCGCAACCCGGTTGCCGAAATTACCGGCGAAACCGAGAGCGATCATCACCGGAAAAACCCACAGCACCGCTCGCACCGTCCCGTTCACCGCGCACGCGCACCAGAATGCGGCAAAGGTCAGGAGTGACACCCCGAGCAGCCACCATACCATTCCGGTTTGCGGATCCACAAACAGGAAGGGCGATCCAAATAGAAATCCCCCCGCGATCAAGACCAAGATTGGAAGCAGCGCCGCGCCCACCAAACCCGCGAACAGGGCCATGAGCAGCTTGATGAGCCACTGGCGGCGGGCCGACACCGGCAAGGTCATGTGCCAGGAGTGGGTCCCCGACGTTTTTTCTTCCCCCAGCGAAAGGCTGCCGGCGAGAACCGCAATCAATGTGCTGAACACGATCAGCATGGCCCCCACCACGGGGAATTCCTTGTTTGATCCGCGCTCCGGCACCATCCTGAACAGCGTTACGCAGGTCCAGCCCAGGACGTACAACAGGGTGATTATCCAGACCGGCCGTAGCAATCGAAATTCCTTGCGGATCAGGTTCAGAACCGCTCCGGTGGGACGGCAGTGAAACCAGCCGGCCAACGCTACCGGCATCACGTCCGGACCGGCCATCAGCAGATCATCACCGGCCGTGCCTCCCGTCGCCTGAAACCGCGCCAGGGTTCGCCTGCCAAGCCAGAACATTGCACCGGCATAGCAGAGGAAGACAAAGGTGCCAGTCGGAACAATGATTGCGTATGCCATCGACAGATATAAGAGTCCGCTAAGCCAGTACGCGATGTTCAAGGCAATAATGATGAACAAGAGGACCGCAATGTTCAGGGCGACACCGCCCAGCGTTGATCTTGTGAACAGCGTCCAAAATGTGGCCGAAGCGATGGTGGCGATGATCCACGCTCCAGCCAACGCCAAATTCTGGGGGTCTGGCTGAAATGGGGCCGCGCGCAACGAAAGGGAGAAAACCAGAACCGCCGACAGAACCGCAACGAGTGTAACGCTCATTTTCTCGCCCCAGATTTCCATGCGGCCAACGGGTTGAGAAAGCAGCAGGGAAAGCGTCCGGTGTTGGAATTCGTTGCCGAGCGAGAGAGTCGCCAACAGCGGGATACCGAGGAATAACCCAATGGGACTGATCCACTCCAACGAATGCAGCGGACGAACCAGCGGCACCGCCCCCGCGAGGGCCACGGCGCACCAGGGCCAGAATAGGGGGCGTGCTTCCTTGAGGATTCGCGTGTTTTTGGCGGTCATTCTCGTCTCCTAGTGCCAAGTTGCATTAATAAGCACGATTATTTATGGCTCCGGGAAGGGCGGGGCTTTAGCCCCGCCGCCACATGGCGGAGGGTTGAATGGGCCTTTAGGCCCTGAAGCCCCGTCGCTTCAGGGGCTAATGGTTTTTGAATTGTTAAGTTGTAGATTCTTCTGGGGCTTCGATCGTGCAAGTAACCCCTCACCCGCCCTCGTCCCTCGGGCACCCTCTCCCCAAGGGAGAGGGTTGGGAAATCTCTCTTACAAGTCATCCATACAAAAACCATAAGCCCCTAAATCCCTCCCGAGTTCTGCGGCGGGGCTAAAGCCCCGCCCTTCCCAACCCGTGGTGATAAGTGCGTGCTACGCTTTCAAGGTCGCGACGAAGATTTCCTCGAGCGTCAGCGACTCCGTCGAGAGCGCCTCCGGATTGTGATGCCGCAGCCGCTCCATCAATTCGGCGCCTGAACCATTGGCGATCAACTCTAGTTCGCGCCCGTCGCGGCGCACGCGCAATGCTGCTTTCAGGTCGAGTTCCGGCGGCGATTGCGCAAAGCGCGCGCGGATTTTCTGAAAACGCTCGCGGGCCAGGTCGGCGTCGAGCGTCAGCACGGCGCGGCCGCGATCAATGAGCGTGAATTCGTCAATCAATCCTTCGAATTCGGTGATGAGGTGGGTGGAAACCAAAATCGTGCGGTGGCCCGGAACGCCTTGCTGGTAGGCGCCGATCACCGCCTCGATGAACTCGCGGCGCACGATGGGGTCCAGGCCCGACGTCGGCTCGTCGAGCACCAGTAAGTCGGTCTCCGGGCAGACCGCGGCGATCAACGCCACCTGGGTCCGCTGGCCCTTCGAGAGACTTCCGGTGCGCTGCGCCGGATCGAGCTGGAAGCGCTCAAACAACTCCTGCTCAACCTTCCGGTTCCAATTCGAACGAAAGGAAGCGAGGTAATCCAGGGTCTCGCGAACGCTCATCCACGGATAGAATGCCACCTGGTCCGGTACGTAAGAGAGAAGGCGCTTCACCTCCACCTCATGCTTGGCCGGATCGAGACCGAATACGCGCACGTGCCCGCGCTGCGGACGGAGCAGATTGAGCAGACACTTCATCGTGGTGGTCTTGCCCGCACCATTGCGACCGAAGAGTCCGTAACAGCGGCCGGGTTGCACGGTCAGGCTCAAGTCATGAACCGCCTCCGCGCGTCCGTAAGCGTAAGAGAGATTTTCGATCTGGATGGGTGGAGCTGGAGAATTCATGGCTGGTCAATCCTCCTTCTTATGATCTTCATTGGCGCGCCGTTTGTCGTCGAGCACATCCAATCGTTCATGGATTAATTCGAGGAATTCAGCGCGGGGCACCTGCAAATGGTGCGCTTGCACGATGGCCTGGTCGACCTCCTCGATCAGCAGCTTGCGCCGGACTTCCTTGCGCAATGCCGATTGATTCTCTTTCAGGTAACAACCCCTCCCCGGCAACGTCTCGATCACGCCCTGGCTTTCCAGTTCGGAATAAGCCTTTGCGACCGTGTTGCGGTTGACCCGCAATTCTTCAGCCAGAGGACGGATAGAGGGGAGCGCCTCGCCGGGTTGGAGCGCCCCCGATGCGGCGGCGGCCTTGAGCTGATCCACAATTTGGAGGTAGATCGGCTTGCCGGACTTGAAATTGATTTGGAGTATCATGCGTGGCTCCCTGTCATAGGACAGTATGACAGATAGCCAGTCGCTGTCAAGAGGAATTATTGGGTGGCCCGTGGGTGAATTGCCATGGCTGTCCAGATTAGCGAGCGATCCTGGCGGCTTCGCCCCTTGCTGTTTAGAAAATGGCCGTGCCGAAGGCACCCTGGAGTGCGGTAGCAGCAGCTACCGCCTTGTAGTTTCCGAATCGAAGGCGGCAGCCGCTGCTGCCGCACTCCAAGGCGAGGCGAAGACGGTGGCCTTGGCCAGCAAAAGACTGTTTACTCCCGGGCGCGGGGAGACCACAATAGAAATCGCAAATCATTGAGCGAGGAAAATCGCCATTGACGACATCAAACCAACTTGGAGACGCGGCAAAGCTGCGGAGCGAGAAGATCCTCAACCCCCAGAGCCTTGACCTTTACGGCGGCATCACCGCGGATTTGCCTGTCCTGGTGGTTCTCGCCGCGGGCCGAGGCACGCGATTCGGTCTGGATCCGAAGTGCATTCAACCGGTGTACGGGACGCCGCTGGTCCGGCATTCGATTGACGCCTTCCGGCGCTTCAACCCGTCGCCGGTGATTTGTCTGGTGGGTTATCGCGCCGGTGAGGTGATGGAGGCGTTGGGACAAGACAACATCTACGTTCAATCCGACAACCCAACGGGGGGAACCGCCTTCGCCGCCTATGAAGGGTTCAGCATTCCCGCTTTATTGGAGCGGGACCCCTTACTGATCATCACCTATGGCGACCGGATTATTCCCTCTTCCGTGTTCCGCCGCTTGTACCAGACCCACCGATCAGGGGAGCGCGAGGCTGACATTACCTTTCTGACGGCGCAATACGAGCCGCCGAAGAATCGAGGCAAAGGCCGAGTCCTGCGCGGCCAGGGCGGCAGCGTGCTGCGCATCATGGAGGAAGGGGACATAGTCCGGGAAGCGGACGGGCCCGCGCGCCAGGCGCTGCTGGAGGTGACGGAAGGAAACTGTCCGCTCTATGCCCTCCGGGCGGCCACCTTGCACCGGCAGGCGCGGGGGCTGACCAATAACAACGCTCAGGGCCAGTACTACCTCACGGACGTCATCGAAGCCATCAGCCGCGAGCGGGGGGATGTGCGCACGGTCACCACGACGGTGACGGACCCGGAGTATGACTTGCTCTGCTCCGACGTGACCCGGCCGATGGATCTTGCTCTCTTGGAGGGCCTGCTGGCATCGGCACGCGGCCTGCTGTTTCCGGAAGATTTGGAGGTGGAAGAAGCGGCACGAGCGATTATCGCTGATCGCCCGGCCGGGCAGGTGGCATCCATTGCACGCCAGTTAGGTGATTTGATGTCGGCGGCCGCGAAGGAGAAGCTGGGATTCCACCCCCACCGGCCCATCGGAATTGGAATCTCCGGGGGGCGATTACGAATTGCTTTTATGCACCCGGACATGGTCCGGTTTTTCGGTCCCGCGTGGCAAATGCCCATCGGGGCCCGCGACGCACAGGGTGGGGAACAGATTGTGGTGCTCCTCCAGAGCGCTGACGACGGGCGCATCCACCTGTTTCCCATCAACCCCCAGTACCGCGAAAGCATCAACTTTGTCCCTTCCGACAATGAGGTGATGTACCCCAGCGAGGACGTCGCAGACTTGCATACGTACGAGCAGTTCGGCACGCGAATGAGCGAGAGCCTTCTGCTCTCCCTCGGGTACTTCAGTGAGGATGAACTGGAGGCGCGGCGGAAGAAGGGCCAGCCGCTGCCGCCACCCTCCTTGTGGGTGGGCAGTAACATGCGGCGTCCCTTCGCGTTGGTCGGCAATGCCATCGCGTCCATGCGCACGTTGCGCAGCGGGACCTTGGGCGCAAAAATCCGGGAACATCTGGGGCGGGACAACTTCCGGGGATTGCGGCTGGTTTCCACCGGGGATATCGCCCAGGGCGGATTCTCCAGTTCTTCTGCGCTGACCGTAGCCACCAAGAACGCGATTAATGCGCTGTGGAAAATGGGTATACCCCCGGACGTTCTTGTGCACCTGGCGAGCCAGGCGGAGTATGGCACCGGCGTGCGGGCCGGGTCGCTCGATCAGGCGACGGAACAGAAGGGGCGTCCGGGACGGGGAACGTTGATATCCTCCAACCCGCAGGACAACTACCGGATCATGGGGACTTATCCGGTTCCGGCCGAGCGCTTCCAGATTGTTTTCCCCTATACCGCGGAGCGCGACCGCAGTGCCTGGCGCTGGTCGTGGGGCGCCTATGGCGAGGGCAGCGCTTCCGGCCCGCTGACCACCGGCGAGATGCGCAAGCTCACCGGGAAGGCGGCGGAAATTGCCGCGCTTCTGACGCAGCTTCCGCTCGACACCGATTTCTTCCAGCAGATCGAAGATGACTTGGTGGGCGATGGCCTGCTGAGCCGCGAGAGCCGCGCCTGGATTTGTTCGGTCCTGCGGCAGCTTCCCCTTCTGGCCAAGCAGGAAGACCTGCGGCGGCGCCTGGAGGCAAACCGCGATTGGTATGTTGGGCAATTGATGGCAGGGAATGACCTCGACAGGCATGCGGCAACCCAGAAAGCCGATGCCACGATGACGTCGCTCGTGGCGGGCTGGCGAGATCCCTGGCTGCGGCGCGCCACGCCGGCGGGGTCAGTGATCGTGGAATGCGGGGTTCCCCTGCGCGCGATGGTCGCCTACCTGTTTGGCGAAGTGGCTAAGAACTTCTACCTCGTCCACCATCCCGGGGAGTGGATCGAATATGTCACGCTGTCGCAGCGCGGTGACCGTTCAGTGGAGATCGACCCGGATGGCCTACCTTCCCGCGAGGCCCTGGAAGGCGAACTGGAGTGGGAACGGGGAGCCACGGGGCCAGAACGGATGAACCTCTGGCTCGATCGGCTGGGCGCCGCGCCCTTTGATTTCAACCAGGGGCTCGACGACGATGCGCTATCCCCTGAAAAGGAATTCCACCGGCTGGAGGGATCAAATTTCTTCCGCGGGCTGGCCCTGATTGACCTTGCTGAGGCCATGCTCAAAAAGGCGTTTGGGCGGGAGGCCGTGGCCGTTCGAGTGAATGCGGCGGGCCAGGGAGATTATTTCCAGGTGCATGTGGACACCCACCAGACCCCTTTGAGTGAGGTAAAGCAGTTCATCCGCACCGCGTTCTATCGCCGCTTCGGTCTGTCGCCTGACCCGGAATTCGTGGAGATTCATCCGGGTGGCGGCGCCGTGGGGCTCCACCTGAAGCGGTATGACTCCCTTGCGCAATTGATCCAGCGGTTACGGATGCCTGCGGCGGGCTGAATCGGCGATCCGTCGCGAAGAGGGGGGGCCACCGTCAGTGCCGTCCTGACCCGTGGGCTTTTCTCATGCCCGATACCCCACATGAAGAAGCCGCCCAACCATAGTCTGTAGTAGAATCCCGACCGGGAACGCGCATTGATTCCCTGCGGGAGCCGGGCGAGAACGGCAGGGCGCAAACATTGCCAAGGTGACGTCAGGACTTCACAAACCCCGCGGCTCTCCCCGTCGCGTCCCCAGCCTTGGTGGTCTGGACTCGCCCTGCCACGTATTGACTTCCTATTCAAGAAGGTGCTGCCATGAAAAAGCTGTCCTTCCTGGTTCTTCTTTTCAGCCTGGGAGTGAGCATGGGATTTGCCCAGGCGGCGAAGACTCGCTTCGCCGTAGTCGGCCTTGACCACGATCACGTGTGGGGCCGGATGAAAACCCTTTTGAATACCCCGGACGCGGAGTTGGTGGCCATTGCGGACACGCACCCGGAACTGATTGAGAAGGCGAAGACCCGAGTTCCCCCTAGCGTCAAATTCTTCAGTGACTACACAGAGATGCTCGACCAGATGAAACCTGATGCGGTGATTGTTACCACTGCCAACAATCTGCATCTCCCCATCCTGCGCGCTTGCGCCCGGCGGCACATCCATTTCTTTACCGAGAAGCCCATGGCCCAGAGCGGCGCCGACGCGCGCGAGATGGCGCACTTGGCGAGTGAGGCCGGCATCAAACTGATGGTGAATTACCAGAATATCTGGTCGCCCGCCACGCAGGAAGCCGCGGCGCGCCTGAAGGCTGGCGAACTCGGCCCCATCCAGAAGATTATCGTTGAATTCGGCCACAACGGCCCGAAGTCAGGGGGCACCTCGAAGGAATTCATCGCTTGGCTCTACGATGCCAAGAAGAATGGCGCCGGCGCGCTCATGGATTTTGGCTGCTACGGCGCCGACTGGGCGATGTGGATGAAGGGACGGCCGCAGCGCGTCTTCGCCTATTCGCTCAAGCTCAAGACTGCTGAGCATAATGACGTTGAGGACGACGCGGAAATCTTGCTGGAGTATCCGGACGCCTCCGCCATCCTGTTGCCCTCCTGGAATTGGTCGTACGGCAAGGGCCAAGCAGAGTTCTACGGTCCTCAGGGCAGCTTGCTGGTGATGGGCGACGGCTTGCTCTATCAGCCCGCCAAGAAACGCGCCAGCCTTGAGAATCCAAGCGGGACGCCGGTTCCCACCCCTCCGCTACTGCCCGAGAAAATGGATGGAATCGCCTATTTCCTCGACTGCGTCAGGAACAACAAACCGATTGAAGGCCCGGTGTCGGCAGAATTGAACGTGGGAGTAAACGAAATCCTCGACGCCGCGATTGAATCCATTCGCACGGGTAAAGCGGTGAGCTTGAAGCCGTAAATCAGGAGGCAGGAGCAAGTGTAGCGCGGACCTGTTTTGTAGGTCCGCGGCCTTTCCCTGCCAATAGGTGACGAGGCGCGGACCTACAAAAGAGGTCCGCGCTACTCCTCCTGTCTCCTGACTTCCTTTGTTTTAGAGCGGGCCGACGTCCACCCAGGCGCGCTTGCTCCATGACTCCAGGCCTTTCTCGGCAAGCTGCAAACCTTTAGCGCCTTCGAGCAAGCTCCAGCGGAACGGCTCATCCTTCACAACGTGGCGGAGGAACAACTCCCATTGCCGTTTGAAAGCGTTTTCGTATACTTCCTGCTCCGGCAGCTTCTGCCATCCGTCGAAGTAATTCAGCGCGCTGGGGACGTCCGGATCCCACACGGGACGCGGCGTTGCGTGATAGGGCTGAATCCAACAGTCACGTAACCCCGCCACCGCCGAGCCTTTCGTACCGTCCACTTGAATCGTGAGCAGGTCATCGCGACGAACTCGCACGCACCAGGAAGAGCTGAACGGGGCGAGGATGCCACCTTCGAGCTCGAAGGTCGCGTAAGCCGAATCATCCGCCGTGCATTCATAAGGCTTGCCTTCCTCGTTCCGCCGCACGGCGATGTGGGTTGTGCCGCGGCAGGAAACGGCCTTCACCGGGGCAAAGACATTGTCGAGGATGTAACGCCAGTGGCAGAACATGTCCAGGATGATTCCGCCACCGTCTTCCTTGCGATAGTTCCACGAGGGGCGTTGCGGGGGAATGGTGTCGCCTTCAAAAACCCAATAGCCGAACTCGCCCCGCACCGCGAGAATGCGGCCAAAGAAACCCATATCGCGCAGCCGTTGGAGCTTCACGAGGCCCGGTAGCCAGAGCTTGTCCTGTACCACGCCGTGCTTGATTCCCGCCGATTCCGCCAACCGGTAGAGCTTCAGTGACTTTTCCAGAGTGTCGGCCACCGGCTTTTCGCAATAGACGTGTTTGCGCGCGGCGATGGCTTTGCTGACCGCCTCAAAGCGTTGGACTGTCGTCTGCGCATCGAAATAGATGGAATATTCCGGATCGGCCAGGGCCGTGTCGAGCTGAGTTGTGTACGGCATGCCGCCGAACTCCCGCGAGATGGCCTCCAGTTTGGCGGCACTCCGACCCACCAGGAGCGGACGCGGCACGATTCTTTCCGCATCACTAATCCTGATTCCGCCCTGTTTCATGATGGCGCTTATCGAACGGCGCAGGTGTTGGTTCAGGCCCATGCGCCCGGTGACGCCGTTCATGATGATTCCTACCGAATGAGTTTTCTGGTTATCCATGTTTTAGCCTTATCAGATCAGGTGATCTGGTGATCGGGAGATCGGGTGAGCAAGCAAATCGCTTCCGAAATTCGAGAATCGAAAACTGGACGAGCGTAACCGGGTTTCGAGTTTGGATTTTTGCCCTTCCGTCGTTCACCCGATCACCGGATCATCCGATCACCCGATCCCCGTGCACTGGGGTTGCGCCCCGGGGGGGAGCGCCGGAGCGTCCACGCCCGCGCGGGGCAGGGTCCCGTCCAGTTCCTGGCGCCAATGTGCCACGTCGCCGGCCGGTCCGTAACAGTAAACCATGCGCATGGTTGTGGAGCCGGTGTTGGTAAGTTGATGAAAAACCTGGCAGGGAATATAGACGGCCTGGCCTGCCTTGACCGCCACTCTTTCGGCGCCCAAACACATCTCGCCCTCACCTTCGAGAATCAGGTAGACCTCTTCCTGTTCCTGATTGTGCCAGGGGACTTGTCCCCCGTGGGGCTCCAGCGTGACGCATCCTATGGAAAAGTTCTTGGCCTGGATGGGGCTGGCTCCCCCCACCAGATTCTGCGTTCGACGCCGCGCCGGATAAGTGCGGCCGGCGATTTCCGCGAGGTCAGCAATGATCACAGTGCTCTCTCCCCTGCCCGATAATGCGGCAACTCCCCAAGCGGTAGCAATGAATCGATGTCAAGACGCCGCCGGCGTGCTCTTGCCGCGACACACCAGAGCAGCTAGGGGGGCGCCGACAAGCGTGCCCACCAGCACCGTGAAGGCGATCCAGATTACCATCTGCGGCAGAAACGCGATGAACATGTACTGGCCGAAAAATGATGTCGGCCCGGCGTAGTTGGGAGGCAAAGCGTCATAATGCGTTCCCCAATGCCCGCGCAGGGCAAAGAACATCAGGATCACCACCGGGATCCGCGCCGCATAACCATATGCAACCAGAGTCTTGAAGAGCGCGGGCCAGCCTAGCGTGACCAGGGTCGGGCCGAGGACGATCAGCAGAATTCCCAGGATTTCCCTCCCGGGGAACTTGACCTGCGGCGCAAACCCTACGAAACCGCCCGCGATCATGATGACCAATCCGAGCAGGGATAGCCCGAAGGTTTTCCAGACGCCAGAGGCTCCATGCCCCGAACCTGCGAGTTTGATCGCAAAGTACGGCCCGAACAGAAATGGAAGCCATGAAATTCCGACCACCGCGCCACCCCCGCCGGCCGCTGCACTGAAAAATCGGGGCGACCAATGCAGCAGTTCTCCGGCCAACCTTAACAAGGTGATTCCCAAAGTGATTATCCCAGGGACCAAGATCAGCCCTCGAATGTTGAGGGATGAATCTGAAGTTGATTCTGGCATGCGCATCTCCTTCCGCACGAGGCGGGCTTAAATCTGAAGTATCGATTTAGGGTAGTGACTTGCAAGAACCTGAAACGGCTTGCACATTTTACCCGATTTGGTTTGCCGGAGCCAGCGTGTGGTGAAAGCCTGGCGATAAAGGCCTGTGGCAAAGGTGCCCGGCCCGGCAATCTTATCCCGTCCAATCGTGGCGCGAAATAATATCCCTTCAAAGTGTGCAATTCTGAACAGACAAGACGCCCCCAAAGGGACTCTAATTGTTGTCCAGGGATTCCAGAATGGGGTTCCTGTCCGAGCTTTTTGCTGGAGCGGCAACGTTAATGGTGCTAGACTTGGGCACGAGTTGCGGAATCTGCCACGTGGGGCTTTCGACCAGTAGATAATTTGCAATCTTCGCGGATCCTGCGCCCGTTCGCGTCACCTTCTTTTATCACTGAGGTGCGCCAGAGTCAGGGGCAAGGGTGGGGACAGGGCTTCGCTTCAAATTCACCGGCCATTGATCGAACTGCGTAGCGGCGCTAAGCCGGCGCACAGGGGTAAAGAGTTCCATCACTCTTACCTGGGAGGGATGTCCATGAAAGTCCTACTGGTATACCCAGAGTTTCCTGATACGTTCTGGAGCTTCAAACACGCTCTGCCCTTCCAGGGCAAGCGTTCGGCGTTTCCTCCCCTGGGACTGCTCACTGTTTCCGCGATGCTGCCCAAACACTGGCAGAAGCGTCTGGTGGACCTAAACGTCCAGCGCCTGAAAGATTCGGACTTGGATTGGGCGGACGTGGTGTTCTTCAGCGGCATGATTGTGCAGGGGCCCTCAATGCAGGAGCATATTGCGCGCGCCAAACAGCGTGGCAAGCGAACGGTGGTGGGCGGGCC
>JBEKAD010000082.1:0-12028 GCA_050018435.1 Terriglobia bacterium | reverse complement strand
GGATATCCCCGCGGTCGACTCGCGCCGCATGATGATTGCCGAACAGAGCGGGAAGCGCATCGTGGATATGGTCAAAGAGGGTCTGCGCCCTTCCCACATCATGACCGCCGCGGCGCTGGAGAACGCCACCCGGCTCCTCATGGCGCTGGGCGGGTCGACGAACGCCATCGTGCACCTGGTGGCCATTGCCGGGCGTCTGGGGATTAACTTACCCCTCTCCTCGTTCGATGAAATCGCCAGCACCACACCCTTCATCGCCAACGTGAAGCCCTCCGGGAAATTCCTGATGGAAGAATTCAGTTACGCCGGCGGCGTGCCCGCCGTGCTGAAGGAAATCAGCCCGCTGCTGCATTTGGACGCGCTGACCGCCAGCGGCAAGAGCCTGGGTGAAAACCTGAAACGCGCGGCGTGCTTTAATCGTGAGGTCATCAGGCCTCTCAGCGAGCCCCTGTTTCCCCAAGGTGGCGTCGTCGTCCTGAATGGGAATCTTGCCCCCCTGGGCGCGGTGATCAAGCAGTCCGCAGTATCACCGCACCTGATGAAGCACTGCGGGCGCGCCGTGGTTTTCCAGAACAACCATGATTTGCTGGCGCGTCTCGACGACCCGAACTTGCCCGTGGATGAGAACTCCGTGATGGTGCTGAAGAATGCCGGGCCCAAGGGTGCTCCGGGAATGCCGGAATGGGGCCATCTGCCCATCCCGGCGAAACTGCTCAAAGCCGGCGTGAAAGACATGGTCCGCCTCAGCGACGCGCGCATCAGCGGCACCAGCTTTGGGACGATCGTCGTCCACGTTGCGCCGGAAGCCGCGGTGGGCGGACCTTTGGCGATTGTTCAGGATGGCGATGAAATTGAGCTGGACGTGCCGGCGCGGCGGCTCGAGTTGCGCGTGCCGGACGGGGAAATCAAGTCGCGGCTTTCGCAATGGCAACCGCCTGTCCCCCACTACACGCGCGGTTACGGCAGACTCTTTCTGGACCACATCCTGCAAGCCAACGAAGGGTGTGATTTCGATTTCCTGCGCGGCTCGGACCGCGAAGACGACGGGTCGCCACTCGCGCGCTACCCGAATCCTGCACTGTGAGCGCTCCCGGCTCATAATGCTGCGACAGAATTGGCCGATATGGCGTCACCCAACTCCGAATCCGTCAAGCGCGTCGCTCGCGCCTTTGTGAACGCTATTAATCACCAAAGCGCCGAAGAGATTGCTGCCCTGATGACAGAAGACCATGTCTTCGTCGATTCACTTGGAACGAAAACCAAAGGCAAGCAGCGGATGAAGGCAGGCTGGGAAGGTTACTTTCGCATGGTCCCTGACTACACCATTGTGATCGACGAAACCTTCGTGGATGGCGCGGTGGTGGTCATGCTGGGGACTGCACAAGGGACCTATTCTACGGACGGCGTGCTGCGGCCTGAAGACAAGTGGTCGACGCCTGCAACCTGGCGTGCAGTTGCTCGCGGTTCGTTCGTCGCCGAGTGGCGAATCTATGCTGACAACGAACCGATCCGCCAGATTATGGCGCGCAAGGGAAAGTAGCGAGGAAGGGTAGCGCGGACCTGTTCTGTAGGTCCGCGGCTTTCCCTTGCTCATAGAGAACTCGCGCGCTTTCCGAATCCTGCATTGTAAGAACCCTTGCCGGCGGGAAGACCCCCGAGACGGCGCCGTCCCCCCCCAAAGGTGATTGTACAATCCTGTACAATCCTGTACAGTTGGGGGTGATTCGATGAGGGGTCACGAAATGAAGACAGTTTCATTCACCGAATTTCGGAAGAACGCCTCGGCGGTCCTGGATCGCGTGGAGGGAGGCGAGAGCATTTGTGTCCTGCGCCACGGGAGGGCCATCGCCAAAATCATTCCGGCGAAGCGGGGCCAACCTGAGCCTGCTTGGAAGCGCCCAGGTCCGCGTATGGTCATACCGGGGGCGTCGCTCAGTAGGGCAGTGCTCGAGGAAAGGCGGTCGGCCCGTTGAACGTATTCTTGGACTCCTCTGCGCTCGCCAAGCGGTACGTTGACGAAGTGGGGAGTGATCGGGTAGGAGAGATCTTGTCTGCCGCCTCGTCGCTCGGCCTCTCGGTAATTTGCCTTTCTGAGGTTGTTTCCGGGCTGTGCAGGCTCCGACGCGAAGGGAAGCTCTCAGCGCCACATTATGCCGAAAATAAAGTGGCGCTGATCCAGGATGTGGAAGCCTCGGTCGTTATCCACATTACGGACCAGGTCGTAGCGCGTGCGGTCGAGTTGCTGGAGCGCTGGCCGTTGCGCTCCTCTGATGCCTTGCACGTGGCCTGTGCGGCAGAGTGGGCGGCGGACTTATTCGTTTCCGCAGACGAGCGACAGTGCAAAGCGGCGCGGGGTTATGGACTTCGAGTCGAAGCGCTGGACGCGGGTTAAGTGGTCGTGACGCCCCGCCGGCCGCTCACCGCAGCATCGAGAAGTTCGTCGGCGAAAGAAACATGTTAGTAATGTTGCGCACGATCTCCCCGCCGTGCCGGATCGATGCGTCGCGAATCTTGATCCAATCAGGATTAGTGCCGAACGCCGCCCACGCTTTCTCGCGGTGTGCTTCACTTTCAAAGGGAATCAGATAAGCCATGTTGGGCTGGTTGGGTCCAAAGATCGTGTCCGCGTAGAGGATGGGATGAATACCACTCTTGTGGAAAATATCGATCTCTCCTCCCCCGAACCGGTCGTGCAGGTACCCGAGTTGGCGATTCGTAGGTGATTCATAGATTCGCAATTCGTAAAGCTTGTGGGGCGGGTCGCCGGCCGGGGTCGCCGTAAGCGGCGGGCAAAAGGGAGTCGAGCGCAGCAACATCGCCTCCGTGCGGTAAAAAGCCGGTTCATCCTTCTCCACTTCCGCCACCACGGCCGCGTAGTCGGGGTCGGAGTTGAGCTTTCCCCACTGCGTCTCCATTTCCGTCAGGCTGGGATAAGAAAAGATGATCAACGCCGTAGGAAGGTTGGGGCCTATCGCCACGTTGAAGAATCCCATAGGGCCAAAACCGTTTTTTTGACAAATCGGCATGAGCCCATTTTCCAGCCACTTCGACATTCGTGACGTTTGGCTGCCGTTCTGCATGTGAATGTAGAAGAACTCAAAGTAGGAAGAGCTCATGGGTTTGTCTCCATTTGAAATCGCTGCGAAAGAGGATTTCCAGGCAGCCGCTAATCCTATCGTCGCAGCGGGTATATCCCTTACCAAGAATGTTCGCCGGTCCATTGTTTCACCACCCGAAACTTAAAGGTCAATAGGCAGCGCATACGATGGCCTGCTTTAAGGGAAGTGTCAAGCCCCACGCCGTCGTCGCAGGACGCAGGAATTTAATATCGATTCCCGTTATGAAGCAGAGAACTTGGAAGCTCTGTAGGTTAGGTCAGATGTTTAGACTACTATCTCTGGGACTTCCATCTCTCCGCTTGCAAACGCCCCTAGGAATCCGTCGACCACCTTGGGATCGAATTGCGTTCCTGAACCTTTAAGGATGATGTCCCTCGCATCGAATGGCGCTAACGCTTTCCGGTAAGGGCGGTCGCTGATCAGGGAGTCGTACGCATCGGCCACGGAAATGATGCGTGCCTCCAACGGAATCTTCTCACCCCGAGTCGAGTGGTAGCCAGAGCCGTCGAATTTGTCGTGGTGGGCAAGGACGATGGGGATGACCCGGCGCAGTGAGCCGCCGACGCTGCCCAGAATCTCAACCCCTTCCTCCACATGTCGTTGCATCTCTTTGTATTCCTCCTCGCTCAAACTCGCTGCCTTGTAAAGAATCTGGCGGCTGACGTCGAGCTTCCCAATGTCATGTAGAAACGCGGCGGCGCGCACGTCCTCGATCCGCTCGGAATCGAGCCCAAGTCGGGCGGCGATTATGGTCGCGTATACCGAGACTCGATAAGAATGGTTTTGAGTGTACTTATCCTTGGATATGAACTGGCGCAGGATGAGCAGGATGCCATGGTAGGTCTCCCGCAACTCGCGCAAGCGGGCTTCCTTGTGATTGTAAAGCGTACCCATCGTGTAGGCAGTGATGATCAAGATGCCGGCCCAAAGCGTGAGGTCGTACCACTTTTCCCCCGGGAGAGGAGCTTTATTGGGTTGGGCGAACAGCGACGAATTGGAATGGACTGCCAAAATTACTACTAACACGCTCGCGACTGCCGTCAGAGTGGCGTGGCGGCGACCGTAGAAATAGGCGGAAAACAGCGTCGGCAATGTATACAAACCCAATAGGATGTGGTGCGGAGCGACAAGGAAGTTTAGGATGGCTGCAATGACCACCACGGAGAGGATCAGCCACAGCTCTTTGTTCACTTCGGCCAAACGGTCCCTCAACGGAACGCTTATCGACCTCCTGCCCATGGCCAGAACTCCTTTCAACTGAATTGACTGGAATTTCGGTTTTTGCTTTCCCGCCGACCCATAAGATATGCCTGACCGCCGTTGAACGCAATTGTCAGTCGGGTTTGCCATGTTAGGTGTTTCCACTCCCCCAGGGGGCAAGGGCAAGAAATTCAAATCAACGCTCTCCTCATCGCGTCCTAAATTCCTGGAATCGGCACTGCGACCAGACTGACCAACTACCTTCGGCACGGTCGGAAGGGCCAGGTTCTGCGGTTAGCGTGATGGTGCGATCGCGAGCGCTGTCAATCGGAACGCGGAAGGCAAATCGGCCACGGTCATCAGCTCGGGACAAAGGCTTCAGGAAGCGGTCAAGCCCCAATCGGCTTTGGCCGGACCGATCCCGGACCGCAATCGAGACTTCCACACCCTCCGTCTTGCCATCGCCGGTGTGAGCTTCCTCGGGGATGCCAAAGTAACCCGTGAACGACAAGGCATTCTCCGGGATTTCCACCACGATCGTGCTGGGGGCGCGCACCACCAAAGCAGGCGTCCCGTGAAAAATCATCACCCGCGCCGGGCCTGCGCTTTCCACCGATTTCGGCTCCGGCCAGAAAACGCGGCCCTGCACATCGGCGATCATACGGGGAACGGAAATCTCCCTCGCTGCTCGCAGAAAAGCAGGGGCGGTATAGAGCCGCACGGTGAGATGATCCCGGAATTCAAATGACCCTTGCCGGGGGCGCTCGAAGGTCACACTTTCAAACTCCTTGCCGGGATGAGAAGCATAAAGATTCATAACGTCGTAGTTGCTATTCAGCAGGGGATTCACCAGAAACGGCCGCTCCGCCATGGATGGAACAATGCGGTATCGTTCCTCGACCTGACCCGTCGATACCCGCATGTAGATGGGATGCTGCTGATACAGGAAAGTAGCGGCTCTTCCCGGCAAGCTGGGAGCGATCCCAACCGACATGAACAAGGGGCCTTGCGCCCAGGGGCGCAGATCCAACTTCTCGCCAAAGCGCAGGCTTTCCTCGTGTACAAGCTGCAACGCAAGGTCTTCCGTAGTTCGCTGCTGCAAAATCAGGAAGCGCCCGTCCCGCGCCACGGGAACGTAATTATTGAGGACGTAATTTAGCGCGGCAGAATCCTCCAGCATGGGAAATCGGTCGTCTGTGGCTTGCTGGCAGAGCAAAACAAAATGCGGCCGGCCGACACTTCGGAAGTATTCCTCGTTGAGGCCCTGAAGCGCCGGCGTATACGCCACGAACCCTTGAATGACGGGGCGCGGTTGGTAATTCATCTCATTGACCACGGCTGCCAACAGGAGGTAGTTCATCACGTCCACGGATTGATTCCCGATCACGTCTTTGGCGTGGTCGAGAAGGAGCATTCGAACATTCTTGGCATCGCGACAGTCAGCATAGAGGCCGTCCGAGCGTCCCCGCAAGGTGGCAAAGATCGTCTCCGCGTTAGTCGTGACGCGTCCTGGCCAATCGGTAACTTGCTGCCAAGCGAACCCCGGAATCTGAAATTGCGCCGCCACCAGGCACAGCGCCATGCTGGTGGCGAATGTGAAATCCAACACCCAACGGTGAGAAGCCGTGTGCGCGCTCGAAAGGCCTTCGAGGAAACAGAAAGCCAAGCCCAGCGGCAGAAACCACAGGAATACAAACGTGTGCCAGTCCCCGGGACGCGTGAATCCCTCCTTCCACGCAAAAAAAACATATTGTGCGAGCGTGATCAGGACCCCCCAAGTGAGAACGCCGCCCTGCGCCCGCACGATCGTCGCGATGAAGGCGCCCACGAACAGCGCCAGCGCCGCCAGGGCCGCGCAGAGGACTGGAGTCTTGGGAACCAGGTTCATGGCTGCGCTGTAGCCTGACTCCAACTCCAGGGCGTGCCGGAACCAGGGGGCAAGATGGGAGGGCGACTGCCCTAAGGCCACCCAGCAAGCGACGAATCCGGCCGGCGCCGCCAGCGCCAGCACGATCGCCTTCAGGATTTTTCGCTGCCGGGCCCAGCAGACAACAACCAGGGCAAGGCTCGCGAGCGCCGCGGTTAGGAACGAGATTTTGATGAGGGACAGGACAATAAAGGCAAAAACAAAGAGGGGCGCTTGCCAGCGCTGCTTGGGGTTGTCGATGAGCAGGTGTAATGCGCCGTATGCCATCACGAAGAAGGCGGTTTGGTCCAGCCCCTCGGAAAGAGTGAAGACCACCAACCAAGCGAGAAACGCGTAGCGGACCCATCCCGGCAAACGTTTTGCCAGCGCCGTCGCCGCAAGGGCAACGAGCGCGCTCCAGAAGAAGGCGAAGGCGATGCGTGCACCCAGGAGATGTCCCAGGCTGGTCCGCGTGCTCAGGAATCCCAAGGGCCCGAACGTAAAGACAATTTGGGTGCCGAATTGTAAATGGTGCGCGGTGGCGTATTCGAGCGCCGCGTGCCAGGAGGGATCAAGTTCCAGCGGCGGTTGCCGCGACCCACTGAGGAAAAATGCGGACACAAAAACCAGGGTGAAAAAGGCAGGCCAAGCGATTCGCCGGACTGTTGGAGACACAATTCGGAAACTCATCCTCGTCGGATGAACACAGCCGGCTCTTGCGTGAGCTGGACGGCAGCTTTTAGGAGCAGTCTTCCAGGGTTTGAGTAAAGCCTTCTAGCCAGCGGGAACCTCCATTGAGCCGGGATTTCCACTGCGCCAGAACTCCCCGGCCACGGGTACTCGACGTTAGGTTGATCGACCCGCGGGTGTAAGAGGTCTATTTCCAGGCACAACGTGCGAATCTGCCCCGCATTGGATGGAGGCGGAAATCGAATTCGGCGCCAGTACTCGTCGATTAGACGCGGCAGAATTGCGGCGATAACGTTGTGCCTAAATTTCAACGCCTCGATGTTATTCTCGTACACATGCGCCTTGCACAGCTTTTCCAGCCACATTTGAAGATAGTGTAACCGGTGGCTGACCGGTAGCGCGCTGCGGGCCAACAAATCATACGCCTTGAGGTCCGAAGCCGCTTGTGCTGCGAATGCCGCGCTCCAGGTTGTCATTGGGCCGCACTCGGGTAGAGCGTATCACCAAGACGCCAGCCATCCGGCAGCAACAAACCGCCCGCGCGAACGCTTTCGAATTCTGTCTCTGTCACCTCAATCACCACCGACGGAAATGGTATCCGCGGTGGATCAGGACCGAACGCGATCGGGACGATGCCGGAGGGCGACGTGTCTGGGTTAACTTCGAGAAGCTTTACGGGCTCGTCAGTGGCGTGCTCCTGATCGGCAATGACTCGGATAATGCGAGTGATGCTCGGTTCGTATTCTCGGTGAGCGTCGGCGAGCACTTTGGCAATTTCACTTTTGTCAGGCATGTTCGACATACTGATATCCATCCCGTATAGAGACTTTAGCATCGTTGGGGCTTCCGAGCAATCACCAGGAACTGCTTTCCCCATAGACGCTGCGCCAGGGGAAACAGCAAGTACAGGCGAACCAGGAACGCCCGGTGAGGCACTCGGTCGCTCATGGTAAAAGGAAGGAAGCGCGGTATGACGAGTTCCCTTCGAAATCCGGCGATTTCCAACGCTTCCACCATCGAGCGATCGCTGAGTGGCAAATGGTGGTCCACAAAATCCCAGTAGACATCGAAGCAAAAACGGATGTTCGGCCCCAACGCAATCAGCAACCCTTGGGGGCGCAGCACCCGGTACGCCTCAGCGAGACAGTGGGCAAAATCCTCTTTGCTCGGGAGGTGTTCAAAGAAGTTGCTGCTGAATACCACGTTGACGGACTCCGAGGGCATGGACCACGGCTTGGTGGCCTCCTGAGAAAGCACGGTAACATCCGGGGCGGCTTTATTCGCGGTGGCAGGGTTTGAGTCCAGCTCATACTTGTGAGCTGCGGAAATGCTGTTGATGAACTCGCAGTATCCGGCGCCCACATCCATGACGGTGTCCGTGGGCTTTACCCATCGATGAAAGCAATGGCGGGCGAGGATCTGCCACACCTCCGCCCGGCGCTGCTCGATTCCGGCAAATCGGCGGCTATACACGGCCTGTTGATGCTCCGGGTGCGTCATGCCCTTATCATTCGCGATCTGTGCCTCAGAAACCTTGCTTCCCGGCATCCTCCGGCTTCCCGGATGCTTTGCCGGGGCCGCCGGGAGGCTGCTTCGGGTGGCAAACGTACAGTATCGCTCAAATCAATGGATTTTGCGCTTTGGGAACAGTCCCGCGCAGGTGGTTATTCCGTCGATCACCTGTCGGAGTCATAAAAGCCTTGGATATTAATCATATTGTATACTCATGAAATTATACTCGTTCGTAACTAGGCGCGCCTTGCAAGTTGTGCTAAAGTTGTTGCGATCATGGCTTCTCAATCGATTTGCCCTAACTGCAACTCGTCCCGGATGGCGCCCTCGCCGAGTGGCTTTCACTTCGTCTGTTCCGATTGCCAGCGCGTCGTGATTCAGGATCGCGTTAGAAAGCCGCGGGGAAGAAGACCCCGTAGCAAGTTCGTGCGGCCTGAGTCATTGTCCATTTCGGGAAGCAAGAAAGGGTGAAGTCCGGGACCGTCCTCTCTCAAGCGGTCGCACGCGCGGGAAATCTGGGCCGTGGCGTGTGTACGTTTGACTTCCTCCCCTGAATATGCCACGTTGAACGGCCATGCGGCGTATTTCCGTGGCATTCCAACTCTGCAAATTCAGTGGAAGTCTAGCCATCCTTTTTGCCGCTCTCGCCGGCGGGGCAGACCTGCGTGCAGCGGAGAGTCTGCAAACCTTTGTCAGCCATCTCATGCAGGAAAAAGCGGGAGCGGTCATCGTCTCCGATCCCCGAACCGGCCGGATCCTTGCCCTTTGGAATCCACCAAGCGCATTCCAAGAAGCTTACACTCCCGGGTCGACAGCGAAGTTAGTGGCGAGCGCCGCCGCCCTCGAGGAGGGCGTCATCTCGCCTTCGGAGAAAATCCTGTGCCGCCGCGTCCCGCGGCTTCTGGGAGAATCCTTTCATTGCTCCCATCCGCCCGCTGTCCTACCGTACGATCTGGCCGAGGCGCTGGCCAACTCCTGTAACTATTTCTTTTCGGAGTTGAGCACTCGGCTCTCCTCCTCCGCTCTGGCCCACTGGTATGCCGTGTTTGGTTTCGGCGCTGCCGGAGAAGAGGCTTCGCCCGGCGAAGTACTCGTCCCGGATAAACCCCGGGAAAAAGCGCTCGCAGCGCTCGGCGAGCAGGGTGTGACGGCGACGCCGGCGCAAGTGCTGTTGGCCTACTCGGCCATCGCCACACAAGGCAAGGTTTTCCGCCTCATCATGCCGGGACAACGTAAGGCGCCGAGTCTTGACCGCGTGGTTCCTCTGCGCAAGAGCACCTTTGCGGTTCTGACGGAAGGATTGCGCGATTGCGTGCAGAAGGGTTCCTGCCACGCCGCTGCCGTTCCCGGGGTGGCCGTCGCCGGCAAAACCGGAACCGCTCCCGCGCTGGACGGAAGCCGCGTGACCCACGCGTGGTTCGTGGGCTTCGCCCCCGTGGACGCGCCGGAAGTCGCCCTGGTGATTTTCTTGAAGCGCGGCACGGGCGGCGCCGATGCCGCGCCCCTGGCGGCGCGAATCCTTAGACAGTATTTCGCACAAAAGCCCCACACGCCCTGAAACCCTGAGAGGATTATTTTTACGTATGCGCGTGGGCATGTCTCCTGGACGACTTGCGCGGCGAATTGTCCTCAGGTAGATGAGAGAGCACGACCGGCGCACGATCGGGAAATTCAGCGACAATACGGACGTCGCCGCCCATCGCCTTCACGGTTTTTCGCAGCGTCGAAAGTAAGAGATCGCTACGTTTTTCAAGCCGCGAGACACTGTCCTGGGTGATTCCGAGAATCTTGGCGACGCGGGCCTGCGTGAGCTTGCGAGCCTCCCGGAGGTCGCGCAAGCTCATTTCCTCAGTAATTATCTCGGCTGCACGCGCCTCGACCTTCTTTCGCTGAATGGAATTCAACTTACCGATCTTGTCACGAATGTTCACAGACATCGCTACATCCTCTCCTTTTGCAGCCGCGCCAGATGGGCGTCGAAACGAGCATCGGCCTTGCGGATCAGTTCACGATAGAAACGCTTTTCGCTGACACCCGACTTGTCCCCGGCCACAAGCAAGATCGCCTTGCGCTTCGGGTCAAAGGCGAAGGCGACTCGCCACTCACCCTCTGTCGTGCTAAATCGCAACTCTTTCATATTCGCATGACGGGAGCTATTGAGGGTATCAGCGCGAGGCCGGCCCAACAGTGGACCAAACTCCTCCAAAACGAGTGACAATGCTAGAATCTCCGTCTGCACATCTTCGTGCAGCGCGTCGAACTCCGGTTCAAACTCATCGGCCATCTCCACGGCCCATTTCACCCTGATAATATGTCATGCAATCCATATGGTGTCAAATCCATATTTACGGATTCCCTGGATTCGATTTCCCACCTCTCGGGGACGCGATTCCCGTATGATCGGAGCGTGTGGATAGAACCCAAACCCCTCCGGCTCGCTCCGTCGCCGACTCACCCGGGCCCATCCCCGAGTGACTCGAATGGAATCCGGCTTAGCAGAACCGCTCCGCCCCGTAATCCATGGACCAGCCTGATGAAACTGACATTGCCCCTGTTGGCTTTCATGGCGGCGGCGCTTCCGGCACGTCCGGCGAGTCCGGAATTCAGGGTCGGGTTGTTTTCCAACCGGGTCGTCAAAGCTCTGACCCTGGAAGCTACAGAGCAAAGCGTGAACATTTGCGGCTCGAAAACCGATGGGCGCTGTTTGGTGGTGCCGCCCACAAGGAAAATTTCCTGCTTCGCCGATCGCCTGGTCCACTGCCGCCTCGGGGCGACGGACCGGAGCTTCACGCTACTCACGGTTGATTCCCCCACACCGTTTCAGATGGCCCCCACATTCGCCAAGGTGAATGAACCGCCGCAAACCTTTCTGCTGCGGAATGCGCGCGTCACCTTGACCAGCGCAGGTTTGCAGGTGATCACGCGAGTGGATTTGGATTCGTACGTCTCCGGTGTCCTCAGGGGGGAAGCTTCTGTGCTCAAGTCTCCCGCGGCGCGCCAGGCCATGGCGATTCTGGCCCGCACCTGGGCGCTCCGATGGCAGGGGCGCCACTGCGAGCGAGGATTCGATTTTTGCTCGCTCACGCACTGCCAGGTTTTCCGGTTTCCGCAGGGGCGGGAGGAGAATGCCGCGGACGGCCTCGACCAAGCCGCTCGCGCCACACGCGGCCAAGTCCTGCAATATCACGGGGCGCTGGCGGACCCTTACTTCACGGCGTGCTGCGGGGGAATGACGGAAGCCGCGGGGAATGTCTGGCCCGACCGCGCCCAACCGTATTTGATTTCGGTTCACGACCCTTATTGCCTCTCGAGCAGCCACGCCTCGTGGGAAAAAATCTTAACCGCCGAAAGCGTGCAGCAGGTTTTGCGTGAAGCCTTGCATCTGCCGATGGCTGGCCCGCTCACCGAACTTTCCGTCGAGAAGCGCGATTCCTCGGGCCGGGCGCTCGTTCTGCGTGCCGTCGCAGGCGACTCCTGGAACGTTGATGCAAATCAGTTCCGTTACGACGTTGACCGCCGCCTGGGCTGGGCGCAGATCAAAAGCAACCTTTATACAATTCAACGCCAAGGGGACTCTTGGTTATTCTCCGGGCACGGCCTC
>JBEKAD010000081.1:0-12030 GCA_050018435.1 Terriglobia bacterium | reverse complement strand
ATAGCCACAGCGAAAATGCCGCCGCAACATGCCGTCCGGACGTTTTTCGCCGGTCTTCTCTTCGAGGGGAGCGCTCCACGTGCGGCCATTATCTTGAGAATCTTGAAAGTAGGCGACGTCAATCGTATCGGACCGGCTCCAGCGCTCTTCTATGCAGATCATGGCGCCGCCGGTGGCTTGCGTATAGAAAGCGTAGGCAAACAAAGCCGTGCCTTTGCCCGGCGAACGAAAAAAGACTTCGCGCGAAACGCGCTCGTGCGGGGAGACCAGGAAAACCATAGATGTCGCAAGAAAATCACGTCGAGTCATTCGGCCTCCGCTGTCAGGTTGATTTCAAATCCCGTGAGCCCAGAACGGGGCTCCGTACGTTGGGTCCGAGGCGGGCTCATGATCCAATCCCCTTGCCGGTGGCGGACCCGATGCACTTCTGTCCTGCTTTTGCCGATCAGATCGTCTTATGACAGCCGGAGGCAATCTGAATCCGGTGTGCAGTTTTGTCAAGAAGAAATCCGAACGGCTGAAGGAAATTTGCCTTCCACTGGGAGGGAGCGTTATACTTCCGCGCAAGGCACGAAACCGCCAACGTCCGCGGCTGGAGGGCCCCGCATAATCGCGTGACGCCAGGGTACCTGCCTGGCGTGACTGCCCTCAATTCATTTTGCCTTTTTCTCGGGGGGTGGCGCCTCACGGGCGCCTTTGTTTGCTTATGGACCGAAGAGAGTTTCTGGGTGTTTTGGGTACGACAGCAACATGGCGATTTGCTGCCGCGGAGGAACCACCATCCCCGCTTCGGGACGATATTTATCCCGACTTGGTGCAGAGCGCTGATGGCATGGTTGAGAAGGCGCTTTCGCAACAACAAGCCAATGGGGGGATGCTCGATGAGCATGGGATCCCCGCGGTGGGAACCGCCGCCATCTTCCTTTCCAGCATGACTGCTGTGTATTTGGCTCCCGAGTCCAGTCACTACCACAGCACGGAATTGCTCGAACGGATGGAGCGGGTGGCGGATTATTTGCTTCGTGTCCAGCATCCTGATGGCACCATTGATCTGTACATTACGAACTTCGCCTCTCCACCCGACACGGCTTTCATAGTGGATATGCTTGGGCCTGTTGTCGAGGTCATGCGGGCTCGCAAGGATCCGAACACCCGCCGCGTGCAGGAGAAGTTGGAAACGTTCATCCGCCGGGCTGGCGCTGCGTTGATTACCGGAGGCGTTCACACCCCCAACCATCGGTGGGCTGTCTCGGCGGCCTTATCTCGTTGTCATCACCTCTTTCCCGATCCTCGTTACCTCGCGCGCCTTGACCAATGGTTGGCCGAAGGGATTGACTTGGACTCCGAAGGCCAATTCACTGAGCACAGCACGGGAGGGTACAACGAGGTTTGCGACCATTCGTTTATCACCCTCGGCCGGATGCTCAACCGCCCCGACCTGTTCGATCCGGTGCGGAAGAACCTGGAAACGATGCTCTACTTCCTGCACCCCAACGACGAGATCGTCACTGACATCTCCCACCGCCAGGACCGCTTCCACTCTATTTCGATCTGGCGCTATTACCATGCGTACCGCTTTATGGCCTATCACGACCGTAACGGACGATTCGCCAGCGTCGCGAACTACGTTGAGCGCAACCATCTTCCTTACATGGGCGGATACCTGATCGATTTCATGGAGATTCCAGAGCTTCGCCAAGACCTGCCGCCTCGCGAGCCGATTCCCACCGACTACGAAAAGTATTACCCCCATTCTTCCTTCGTTCATATCCGTCGCGGCGAACGTAGCGCCTCGATTCTGGGTGACGACTGGCGGTTCTTTGCCTTCCGTAACGGTGGAGCAGTCGTCGAGGCAGTCCGCATGGCCAGCGCATATTTTGGGAAAGGGCAGTTTTCCGGACCGCTTCGGCGTGAAGGAAGCGCGTATCGCATGGAGCAACAATTGGAAGGATTCTACTACCAGCCTTTGCCTCCGGAGGATCGCCGCCCTGACGGGAATTGGCTTTTGATGCCCAGATCCTTGCGCGCCCACAGCAGTATCTCCCACTTGCATTCGAGCGTGGAAATCCGCGAGATCGCCGACGGCTGCGAACTTTCCTTTGATCTTTCCGGCACGGACGAAGTCCCCATGGCGCTGGAAATCACCCTGCGGCCAGGCGGAAAGCTCACGGGTGATTCGCTGGCCCCTGTCGCGGATGTGCCCAGCGCCTATATTCTGGGCGAGGGATTTGCGACTTATGAACTTGCCGGCAGCAAGGTGCGTTTTGGCCCCGGCTTCCGGCGTCACACCTGGACCCAAATGCGTTACGCCCAACCGCGACTGGAAGGACTTAGCGTGTATATGACCGGTTTCACCCCCCTGAAGCAGACAATCAAGTTTTCCGCGGCCTAAAATGCTGCTTCTGAGCCTTGCGGGCGCAGCCCGCCTTGGACTGCGGTAGCGCGAGCCACCGCCTTCAACTCACGCCTCATCCACTCCGCCCATAAAGGGCGATTCGAAAGGCGGCAGCTTCGCAGCCGCACTCCCAGGCGCCTGCGGCGCGGGGAACGGCGCTTTCTTTTACTGTTCAACATCGTAGATGGGCCAACGCCCGCGGCCGCCTCAATAAATGGGGATGTCAGCGGGCTCGACGCCGTGGGTGCTGACGTGAAAAACGTACTTCGCCGGCGGCTCGAACCCGATGTCATTAAATGTGGCAATGCCATTGACCGCCGTCACTTCCCGATCCGCTGGTGGCGCCGATCCCTCGGGTCCCGTAATATGCAGATGAACGGTGTTGGTTGCACTGCGGAGAACCTTCCCCTCGGCCTCGATGGTTGCGTAGATATTCACCCGGTACTTCAACCACGACCCGTCGGAGACAAGTTTGATCCTCTCCGGCGGGCTCGCTTGCAGACGGAACTTTCCTCGCACCGTATCGAGCGCCGCCTCGGCGCGTTCGAGGCCTTCGGCGCGGGCGTGAATCCGCACCCAGCCTGGCGCCGTTGTGGACGTCACCTTCGCCTCCACCGCCCCTTCCTGCGATGGAATCGAACAGGTTGCGGCCCCGCAGTCCAGAGTCCCTTCGCCCTCGATGCTGAGCTGTACCGCTTGTGCCGTGTTCATCACCTTTTGTCCCACGGCGTCGAGCAATGTCACTCGCACGGCAGAGCTGCTCCGGCCATCGGCCAGAATCTGCGTCGATTGGAGTTCCAGCTTCAATCGTGCCGGGGGTCCGTAGACGCTCAGCGCGGCTTCGCTCCCCGCCATATTCGGCGCACTCGCGCTCACCTTGACCTTCCCCGCCGCCGCGCCCGCCAGCAAATCGATTTCAGCAATCCCATCCTTGCTGATGACCGTGGGGGCCTCGCCGCCGAATGACGCCGGCCCTGCCACGGTGAATTTCACCGGGACTCCGAAGCGATGGTCAACCTCGCCACGGCGCGGATCGGTGATGGCCGCACGCATCCGAGTGCGGGCGCTCCCTCCTGCCGCCATCGCCGCTTCCTGCGTTGTCACCACGATCTGCGGGAGCGCGATCCGTATCGGGTATCCGGCATTTTCCCCCGCCGCCGCATCGTCCCAGTAAGCCGTGTCCTGCTCCGGGTCTTTCTGCGGACCACGACTATCGGCCCCATAGCGCCAACCCGTCGTGGCCTTGACCCAGACGATCTGTTTTTGCTCGTCGTAGTACCAACCGCAGAGGCCGGAGTTCCCCACTAATGCTTCCAGGGACTCGTGCTCCTGGAGCGCTTGCCCGCGGCGCGATACGGCGACGGGGCGCAGCGCAACGTGAACGCTCATCAGGTACGCCCGCCGCTTCGGCATGTCGCGGTAGGAGCCTCGCCTTGCCCCAACGTTGATAACCACCGCCTCGCGACTCTCGTTCACCTTCACCTCGGTGGTGGCGAAGGCGCCCTTCTGATATTCATAAGTCCGGCCGTCGTCCTCATACAGCGCGTACTGCGACTCGCCCGCCGGGTAGATGTCCAGCCGGAGCACCTCCAAAGGTTCCTGATCCACGTAGGCGGTAACTGGCCCCATGGGGATGATGGCCCCGCCCCTCACCAGGAGCGGTCCACCCGCATAGGAAGGCCATTCTGCCGTGTGCCATTCACCTTTGCTTGTTAGCCGCCGGCCTGTCCAGAAGTCATACCATTTCCCCTCGGGCAGATACACTTTCGCATGAGTGTCCGTTACCTGCTCACCGACGCCCATTTGAGACGACTCCGAGCCGCTCACCAGAGTCGGGCGCGCCGAGCCCACGAGTAGCCAGTCTCCCAGCAGAAACTGTGACTGCACTTGTTGCGCCTGTGGATCGTCCTGGTACTCCAGAACCATCGGCCGCATCACCGGAAGTCCTGACTCCGCCGATTGGTGAACCGATGAGTACAAGTAGGGCAGCAACCGGTATCGGAGTTTCACGTAGAAGCGGTTCATATCCAACAGGTCTTCTGAGTAGAACCATGGTTCCTTGTAGTAAGCCCATGACTCGAGGTACGAAAACGGAGCCAGGTATCCAACGTGAATTCCATCGGGCACTTCATTGCGGTCGCGTGTGCTGACCAGCGAATGTCCGGAAAGGCTGGCGTTCAGCGCCCCCCCGCCGAGCGGAAAGTCAGCCTCCCAGGTGAACGGCCACCGCTGCGAGGCAATCGACGAGCCGTAGCCGTTGAACATGATCATGGCGCGTTCGCCCGTCACCCGCGTGTACTCCTGCATGGCTGTCTGGCTGTACAGGGAATTCGTTACGTTGGTCATTTCGCCAGTCGAAAGCGTGCCGGAACCCCGCAGTCCAGAGTTCAACTCCGGCGGAAGCCACTCCGTGCTCTGGATCATCCGCGGGTACGGATCATCCTGCTTGAAGAATTTGATCCCTTTATCGATGGCCCCTTGAATTCTCGGGGCATACCATTTCTTGCGCACCTCCGGGTCCGTGTAACCGGTCATGGGCGCCTTCCCTGATTCCCACAGGCCCATTTTGATTCCCATCGCGGCGAGCGATTTGGTCATGCCGTCGGGATCGGGGAAGCGCTTGGCGCTCCACACCCAATTCATCGTGTAGGGAACGTTTTCCCACCCGGGCTCCAAACCGATCCAGTCGAGGGGAATGTCTTCGCGGCAAAATCCCTCGGCGATGGTCTGCACATCCTTCTGATTTTCGAGGTACCGTCCCTCATAGCCGATGCCCAAAGCCCACCGGGGCGCGAGCAGGGGTTTTCCGGTCAGGTCGGTGTAATGGTCCAGGACGGTCTTGAAACTCGGGCCGTAGATCACGAAGTAATCCGGCTCTCCGCCGAGGGCAGATACCGAGTAACTCGCGTCGGTGCCGGTGAAATCGAAGGTGTGCCGCCACGTGTTGTTCGAATAAAACCCGTAGCCGCGCGTGCTCATGAAAAAGGGGACGGTCGCCTCCCTCCAGCGCATTTCCCGCCACCAATCCAGTTTGTGCCCGCGGACGTCCAGAGCGATCCTCTGGAAGCCCAAACCGTAGAAGTGCTCGTCCGCGCCCATTTCCATGTGCAGCGCGTGGGTGTCGCCATAGTCCAATCCCGTTTGCTTAAAGACGTCGTGCCCCGCGCCATCTTTAACCGTCAGGCCAAACTCCTGAAGGTCGACCCGAATTCTCACGCTGGGCGTCTCGATCCACACAGCCTCTTTTGTGGTTTTCGTCTTGATGGGAAAATCCGGCCAATGGTCTTTTACGAATCCCCAGTGCTCGGGCAAGGATTCCGGGAACTGACCGTTGGTGGAAACCCGCACTCGAAGCATTGCCGGTGTCACGGCTTGCAATCGCACTTGGGCATCATTCCGGCAATGTAGCGTGATGATGCCGACACGGATAGACGAGACCGAGCATCCCTCAAGCCGCTGAGGGGGCGTGCCCTGAGCCGCACGGAAAGGGATAATCATGAGTAGTAAAATGCCAAGCTTCTTCATTAGAGACCTCGGGTTCATGGTTGCACGTTGGGAATTTAGTTCACAGTGCAAGCCCTCATTTTCTGGCACAAACGAGCTACTGAGGCTGGTTTGAAATTGTGAAATTCCCTTACGCGGTTCTGGCGGGCCAGTATACCTCATTGCGAGAAGGATGCAGACGCCAGCGGTGGTTTTTCAGCATGCCGGGCTATTCTCCGCGATCGGTCGGAAGGGCACGGCTCCGGCGCCACAGCGGGATGCAAGCAAACAATCGGTCTGATTATTTTCTGCTTGACAAATTAACCGGGGGGGGGTAAAAGTGAGCACATTGTTTTAATCCTAACTCCTCGGAGGCGCCAATGAAGCTCCGACTCTCCTTCCTCTTCTTCCTTCTCAGTGCAGCCGCGTGTTTTGTTGTCTTCACCGGGCCCCATCGTTTCCTGGCGCAGACGCGGCAAGCCAAGGCAGCAGCCTGCTGTGGCTCACAGTATCCAGTTGCTCCGCGCGAGGTGGACTTTCCCTATTACAACCTGAGCAACGGATGGGTGTCTACGTTGAATTTGGTGAGCGACTCGCCCCAGGCCATGGATTTTACGCTTGCCATCAAGGGCAAACTGGGGCAAGTGTTGACGGCGCCCGAGACCATACAGCCCCAGGCCAAGCTGGCGATCGACCTCGCCACCCTCATCACGCAACTCGGCGGCGACACCACTGGGGCGTTTGCGGAAGGCAGCGTGGCGGTCTACTTTACCGGGACCATCATGCCGCTGGTGGGCGAGATCACCCTCCGCAACCCGCAATTGAGCCTGGTGCACGAATCGGTGATGGTCGAGCATGACCCCGGCCGTAGTGACATCCCCGCTGAGCTCGACGGCCTGTGGTGGGGCTTGGGCGGGCGCGAGGCGCGGGTGATGGTCTCCAACACCAGCGCCATTCCGCAAAGCGCGCAGGTATATCTCGATTTTCAGGGGCAGCGCCACCCCTTGCCCACGGCCCTCACGTTCCTTCCCTACGAGACCAAGACGCTGGAGATTTCGCAACTGCTGACGAGTTTGGGAGTGGCTCCGGCGCAGGCTCCCGAGGGCGGGATCACCATCATCCCGGCGGGGCCGCTGCCGACTCTGATTGCCAGCGGACGAATCACAGATGCTGCCACGGGGTTTTCCTCCACCATGGATTTCCCCTCGTCTGCCATGGAGCACGCCAGCGCCCTGCACGCTGCTGGCTTGCCCATAGGCACGCCCACAGCGGATTCGCCCTTTGCGGGCGCGGGGACGTTTGTTCCCCACGTCATCGTGCGAAACCTCGTCGGTTCGCCGCAGACGGTAAACATTACCGTCGAGTACCCGCAGCCTGCTACACGGGCTGTAGGGCCGGGGCTTGCCCCGGCCTCTGGAACCAGCCAAACTCCGTCGCGCGCCCCAACCAACACCAAGGGAAAATTCATTCCCGCCCCTCCCGTCCCGGGCGACCCCGACCACCATCCCGAATGGGGGAGAGGCACGGGCTCGACGGTGGGTACGGTGACACTTGGCCCCTTGCCAGTGGGTGCCTATAGCGCGGTAGACTATTCGCTGGTAGCGGCACTGAGCCAATTGCCGTTGCCCCTCCCCTTCTGCTCGATTCGCATCCAAATATAGTGGCATGCCCGGTTCAGTTGAGGCACAGGCAACGAGCGTGGAATCGAAGAGCAACCTCGTGGTTGACAGCCACATTCAAAACGAAGGGAACGGCTGGGCCGGCTCCGGCGCCAATCCCTGGCATCTGGATGATGACACCGAGTCGATCCTCTTTCTCACCAACGAAAGCGATAAGGCCGCCCGATTCGGCTTTTGCGTGACGGCCAATGACATCCATTATTACCTCACTATGCTGCGGCTCAATCCGCACGAGACGCGGGTGATTGACCTGCGCAAGTTGCGCGACGCGCAGGTGCCGGATTACAAGAACAACCTGATTCCCGCCAACGCCACCGACGGCAGCGTGACCTGGATTCGCTCGGACAACGTGCCGGTGATGGGGCGATTGATGATCATTAACCGGCACGCCGGCATGGCGTCGAACTATGACTGCTGCACGTGTCCATGTCCCTCCACTCTGATGCCGTACTACGCTCCGGAGGTTACTCCCTACGGCGCGATCCTTGCGATCGGGGACTCCGTGCAACTGGACGCCACGGTCTACTACCTGGTCTGCAACTATCTGGTCTACCCCGAGGACGTGACGGACTACGTCTCGTGGTCTGAGGCTGATCAGAGCGGTCAATCCGTGGCCACGGTGAATGGACAGGGGGTGGTGACCGCGCAGAACCAGGGGATTGCGCAAATCTCGACCAGCGAGATCGACGACTGCGCGAATTACTATTACGACGACAGTCAATGGCCACCCTGCACCTGCGTCGATTGGGAGGGAGTAGCTGGGGTCGCCACTATTAATGTTACCACCAGCCCCAGCATATGGGGACCGGCCAGGGTCCCCCTGAGCACAGGGGGTTCCAACGGGCAAAACTCGATCAGTCTCAGCGCTATCGTCTATCCATCGGGGGGCTCCTATAGCTGGACGACCTCGAGTTCGAAGGTCAGCCTTTCTGGCGCCAGTTCTTCGACCGTAACAGTGACGGCGGTTGCCGCGAGCGCCAATAGAGGGGACGTGCCTATCACGCTGACGTACACTTATAACAACCAGCCGAACAGCGCCACGGCCAATATTACGGTGGTGCAGCCCAGCACACTCCAGGTTATCGGCGACACCACGAACTCCAGCCACACATGCGTGGGGGGCACGGGGACCAACGCTTGCTTCCAGAGTTACTTCACGGGGAGCGGCAGCTATTCGAGCTACCTCCGATGGCGAACTTACCTCATCATGGACCAGTTCACTAATGACCGGCAGTGGATCCAGGGCTTCAACTTAGACATCCAGGAGTCGTATTCGACCCCGACTGGGCCGTGCTCCGGGTCATCCGTGGCGATTGGCCGGTCCTCCTTGGGTGACACGATTCAGGACTGCTTCTACTTCTGTGCCGCGACGTGCCAATCGAACGGAAGTTGTAGTGTTTCCGCGACGCAGACCGCCACGGTCAACGGCTACACCGTAGTAGCTGAGAGCGTTACCTGGACGTGCTCCGGAGTCAGCGTAAGCCCTTAGGAGGTGACCCTCATGAAGCTCGAGAGCAAAACATTTCTGTTCGCCATTTTGGCGGGACTGCTGCTTCTCCTGCGCGCGGCAGGGGTCACGGGGACACGGCCACAAGGTGAAAATCGTTCAAGCGACAAAGCGCCTGAAGCCCCGATCCTCGCCGTGCCCCTCAAATCCTTCAAGGTCCAGAATGCCAATATGGCGGAGGCGCTCCTGGCGCTTCGCAGTTCGGATGTCAAGTATGTCGTGATTGGCTTTGAGCGCATTCCCCACCATGAAGGCGAGAAAGGCGGGCCCATATCCCTGGCGGTTACAGACACCAACCTCGGGGAAGTAGTGCAGCGCCTTTGTCAGGCTGACTCCCGCTACGAGTACCAGGTGGTTGACGGCTCTATGATTGAAATTCGCCCCAAGGGTGCCGCCAAAGATCCTAACGACCTCTTAAACATCAAAGTGCGAGATTACAAGGTTGACGCCAACATTCTGGCGGCTGCTGCTATCGAGGGTGTGAACGAGGACGTCCCGGAGTTGAGGGATTTCCTCTACCGCAAGCAGCTAGAGTGGGTGAAGGAAACAGGGATCTACCCCGGAGTTCCTGGTTCCATGATGTCGGGCAACATGCTTCCGCCTCGGCTTACCCTTGACTTGCACAATGTGACGGTGCGGCAGATTCTCGACGCCATCGCCATAAAGAGCGTGCAGATGTTCAAGGAGGGGCCGGACTATGACGCCCGCGGCATGCCCCTCAAGATGGCGCCCGTTGGATGGCGGTACGATTTTGTTATCAACCCGAACGCCCCAACCGGGCTGGGCGGCTATCCTAAATGGACGGAGTTTTAATGGCGTCATCGCTTCGAGTTCAGCAGGCAGAGGGTCTGTCGCGGCTGCGACGGTTCCCTGGCCTAGCGAGTAACCATCTCTGAAGTGGCGATGACTTGTCAACCCATTTTTTTGCAGACTTCTTCCTCTCCCCGGTTAGCGGCTGGCCACAGTCAGTGGTTTGCTGACGGTGGGTTCTTCCTTCGATGGCGAAGGCATCGCGTGCCGGAAGATTGCGCCCGGCATTAAGATTGGCTGCGCGGGCTCCCGACGTTGGGGGGCGCTTCGCGAAGCGCCCCTACGCAACGTGCGTGATGGGTGACAGGGACGGTTCGCAAACCTCCCCAACCCTAGTCGTTCGGCCGCGCAATTCGACGTTTCGAGCGAACGAAGGCAATGGAGGATTTTCAGCCGCCTTTCCTCAAGGTCGTGACTGGCTTTCGAGGCTGAGCACCCAAAGGCCATTCGCGTCCGCGCCGGTGGCGGCGGAGCAAGTGTAGCGCGGACCTGTTTTGTAGGTCCGCGGCTTTTCCTTGCCAATAGGGGACGAGCCGCAGACCTACAAAACAGGTCCGCGTTACACCTGCTTGCTTCTCAGCCCGCCCTCCATCCCCATGGACATGTCCCCGAGATTTCAGTACCCTCTCTTTTCGATTTCCGGGTCGAGAGGGAAGCGGTTGTCATAACAATTCCAGGAGGGATTTCCGATGAAGCGAACGATAGGGCTTCTAACCGGTTCAGTTTTGCTGGCAGGTCTCGTCTTGAATGCGCAGGTCCCCGAGACGGCGTTTAACGGTCTGGGGATGAGCCTGGGCAATCTTTCGCGGCTCTCCCACGCCAAGACGCGTTCCATCAGCGCCGAGAATCCCAGCGGCGAGAAAGGGAAGGGGGGCATGGCGACGGAGGGGACCAACGCGCGAGCAGCGCGTGACCTCGGCCAGGGGTGGAAAATCTCGCCTTCCATTGACATCCAGCCCCAGCAAGTCTTCACCCTGGCGGAAATTCGGGGGCCCGGTGCTATCCAGCACATTTGGATGACGCCCAAGGGCACCTGGCGATTCGCTATTCTGCGCATGTATTGGGATGGCGAAAGCGAGCCCTCAGTGGAAGTTCCGTTGGGCGATTTCTTTGCCAACGGCTGGGGGACCTTTGCCCCCATCACTTCCTTACCGGTGTGCGTGAATCCCTTCAGTGCCTTCAACTCCTATTGGGAAATGCCATTCCGGAAGTCCGCCAAGATCACCATGGAAAACCTCGACGAAAAACCAGTGCGGCTCTATTATCAAATTGATTACACGCTGACGGAGGTCCCCGCGCAAACCGGCTATTTTCACGCGCAATTCCGGCGCACCAACCCGCTGCCCGACAAGTCCGATTACGTCATTCTGGACGGAGTGAAGGGCTGGGGCCAGTACGTGGGCACCTACCTGGCCTGGGGAACTCACAGCAACGGCTGGTGGGGAGAGGGCGAAATCAAGTTCTTTATTGATAGCGACGGGAAATTTCCTACCATCTGCGGCACCGGCACGGAGGATTATTTTTGCGGGGCATACGGCTTTGAAAATCGCACACTGCATCAATACCAGGAATTCACCACGCCCTATTCCGGATTGGCGCAAGTTATTCGCCCTGACGGCCTCTGGCAGTCCCAGGAGCGCTTTGGCTTGTACCGCTGGCACATTCAGGATCCGGTTCGTTTCGAGAGGGACCTGAAGGTCACCATCCAGGCGCTCGGCTGGCGCCAGGATGGGCGTTACCTGCCGCTCCAGGACGATATTGCCTCCGTGGCCTATTGGTATCAGACGGAACCCCACGCTCCGTTCCCGCATCTGCCGGACAAGGACACGCTGGAAGTCAAATAAGGGGGATTTGGCGCGGATTGATGGGACCGTGGCAGGCCCCGGCAGGGGCCAAATGTGAGTAGCCGCAGGTGAGAACCTGCGGATAGCAAACCTCCCCCGACCACCCAATCCGCCAGCCGGCGGATTGACCCTCCGAAGGTTCGGCCCCTCCGGGGCCGGAACGATATCTCGGCTTCCCCTTCCGTAGGTTTCACCTACGGCTACTCACGTTGCCCCGCTTTGCGGGACTCGCCACGCACTCAGACCGCCAGCTTCAGGGTCACGATTTCCCAAGGCTTAACGTCGAGTTCCAGCACGCCCTGGGGATTGACC